>JAUXAU010000126.1 GCA_030619765.1 Thermoplasmatota archaeon | reverse complement strand
AGGATAAAGCATTGAAGGACATAGAACCATTCAGTTATTCAATATTTGACAAGAGACAAAAGACATTAGCTGACTTCCCTGTCAGCTAATGTAGATCTCCGTTTTGAAGAAACGGAGTCTTAACGGTTATTGATAATTTTTCTCTCTTTTATTAAAAGACAACCTTTTCATCATAATTAATAGGAAAATATAGGTGTACTAATTATAAATGAGAGATAGAGATTTGTATAATAATGTGACAAATGTTGCAATATTTTTGCAAAACATTTAAATTTAATTGAAATATTCCTGTTTTTGAAGATATCCATTTGGTGAGGAGAAAAAACTTGGATAAAATCATAAGGAGAGGTGAGGTGGAAAAATATGTTACTTTTTGTTGTTCAATTGCTCATCGCTGGTTGTGGGCTGGGTATTTTAAGTTGGTTTTTTAATAGGAACACAAACAGAGATTAAAAATATAACAGTTAGATGAACATCAAGAGGAGAGAGATTTATATATTTTCAAAATTTCCTCCTAATTTTTCCCCTTTTTCTTTTATAATTGCCGTGAATTACATGTATTTTTGGAATATATTTTAATAGCATCTTAACTTAACAAAATTATGAATAAAAATATCATACTAATCGGATTGATTTTAAGTGTAACTTTAATTGCTGGTTGTTTTCAAACTCCTCCCGAATCTTATCCCAGCATTGAAGGGGATTGGATTTTAAGGCACTATGATTGGGAGGGGAATCTAACAAAAACAGAGAGCGTTCTAATCGAAAGAAAGAACGACGACATTACCATTTTTTCTGGAGATGAGGTTTTATGCAATGGAACGATAATTAAAAATAATCTTCCTTATCCACAAAATCATACGGAATATATTTTGAAATGTAGTGACTTCAGAGGTCTAGGAGTTAATGTTATTTTTATTTATAATGAATCATATCTTGAAACAGAATTGCCTCTATGCGAATCTTGCAATCCCTCCCTATTTACGAGAGAATAATTTTTCAATGGAAACCCAATTATTTTTCTATTGATACTAGATCTATGTGGTCAGGAACAAATAGAAACATCTCTCCATAGAGGATAATGAATTGGATACGTTCTACGGAAACACTTAAAAATACAAATCAGTTGTTTCCAATGGAGGCATATGAGTGATAGATGTTAATATCATTAGCATAGCAATCATTATAATCATATTTTTTCTGATGCTTCTTGCTTCAGCAATAAAAATAATGGCAGAATATCAAAGAATTGTTATATTTAGATTGGGTAGATTGCTAGGTATAAAAGGCCCAGGTCTTGTTTTCATTGTTCCAATAATTGATAGAGCAGTAAAACTTGATTTAAGAACGCGAGTCATTGACGTTCCAAAACAGAGAGTCATCACTAAAGACAATGTCACCGTTGATGTTGACGCGGTGGTTTATTTTAGAGTAACAGACCCGCAAAAAGCAATTGTTGAGGTTCAGAGATATGATGTTGCTACAAGCTTACTGGCACAGACCACACTTAGAGATATCCTTGGACAACAAAGTCTTGACGAACTATTATCAAAGAGAGAAGAACTAAACAAAAGCCTTCAAACAATCTTAGATCAAGGTACAGATCCCTGGGGAATAAAAGTTTCTGCTGTAACAATTAGAGATGTGGCATTACCTGATGAAATGCTAAGAGCCATTGCAAAACAGGCTGAAGCAGAAAGAGAAAAACGATCAAGAATAATTATAGCTGAAGGGGAATTTCAAGCGTCAGCGAAAATGACTGAAGCAGCAAAACTTTACGAGAAAACACCAACTGCGCTAAGGCTGAGAGAACTTCAGACTCTTGCAGAAATAGCTAGAGAGAAAAACCTTATAATAGTTCCAAGTGGAGACATAGGAAAAGTGGCTGGAATAGCAAAAGCAGTTAACAAAAAAGTAGTAGAATGAAGTTAAAACTCTCTCTTACTTTTTTATTTTTTATTCTTATTTTTTTATCCACTAGTGCATTTGCTCAAAACTCGAATGTACTTATCGTAGAAATATCGGATACCATTGATCAATCTACTGTTGAAACAGTACAGGAAAGTATCGGGGAAGCAGAAAATAGAAATTCTCAGGCCATAATTCTCCTATTGGATACGCCGGGAGGAGGATTACAGGAAACTATTGAGATCTGGGAATTAATTCGAAGTAGCACTAAACCCTTTATCGGATATGTATATCCTCAAGGATCGGCATCATGGTCCGCAGGAACATTTATTTTGATTGGTACACACATTGCTGCAATGGCAGATAATACCATAATTGGGTCTGCACAACCAGTAGAAATTTCTTTCGAGGGAACAAGAACTATTAATGACTCAAAAACAATTAATGCGTTGGTAGCAAGGTTACAAGAACGAGCAGATATTTACGGAAGAAATAAAACAATTGTAGGAGAGTTTATTACTAAAAATCTTAATTTAAATGAAACTCAAGCATTAGAATATGGAGTTATTGAGTTTGTTTCTGACTCCATTGATCATCTTCTGGATAATATTGATGGAACCATTATTAGTACATCAGCAGGAAATATTACCTTGCACACAAAAAATGCTGAACAAATACTGTATTCTCCATCTTTTAAAATCCAAGTTCTAAAACTCATCTCAAATCCAATACTTACATCTCTACTACTGGTACTTGGTATAATCTCCTTAATAATTGGTATACAGTCGCCAGGTTTTGGAGCTGAGGTATTTGGTGTTATTGCAATTTTACTGTCATTAATTGGCTCAGGCTTTAGTGTTTCTACGTTAGGCATATTTTTTATAGCTATTGGATGTTTATTGCTTATTATCGAGTTATTTGTTATACCAGGGTTCGGTGTCGTTGGTATTGGAGGAGTGATATGTTTAATAATGGGAGCTATATTTCTTATACCAACTTACTCCACTAGAGAATGGTTGATATCTATGGAATGGACTAATACTGCACTTGTGATTGTGCTCGTAATTATTGGGCTGCTTGCTGTTTTTTTTGTCTTTTTATTGTACAAAATATTACAAATCAGACGGAAAAAAATAAGAGTTGGTACATTTATTGGAGAGAAAGCCAAGACAATTGATCGGATAACACCCGATAAACCTGGATATGTTCGTTTTAAAGGCGAATATTGGCAGGCTAAATCTGATACAACGATTGAGCCGAATACAAAGGTAATCATTTTGGACAAGGACGAATCAACACTGATTATAAAACCTGTAAAACCAAGAGAAAAATGACCAAACATTAATCAACCACTTCTTTCTTAAAGGGTCTGATTTTATGGATAACGGTATAACAAGTCAGTTTCTCGGCGGTAGCGATGAAATAGGCAATCTAGCAATGGTACTGGAGTTAGATGGTATGAGGTTACTTTTTGAATATGGTATGACTCCTAGCAAACCGCCATCTTTTCCTCTCCCCCCACCTCCTGTTGATTTAACATTATTGACACATGCTCATCTTGACCATTCCGGGATGATTCCTTGGTTATGTGCTAGGGAAGATCACCGAATTTTAGCAACAGAATTGACAAAACAAGTCGGCACTATATTACATAGAGACACAGTAAAAATTGCGAAAATGGAAGGGTATGCATCTCCTTATGATAATGCAGATATAAAAGAGGCTGAGCATAGTTTTATTCCAGTTGAACCAAAACAACAAAAAAACATAGGAGATGATCATGAATTTCGTTTTCACTCAGCAGGACATATACCCGGTTCATTGATGTTTGAGCTTGTTGGATCGAAAAAAATTTTGTTTACTGGGGACTTAAATGTCATTAACACAAAACTTATGAAAGGAACAAAACCAGTTACATGCGACATTTTATTTTTAGAAACCACTTATGCAGGTAGAGATCACCCTAAAAGAGAAGAGTTAGAAAAGGGATTTTTAGATAAAATTGACGAGGTTGTAAATCGAGGAGGTGTGGCAGTAATACCTGCTTTTGCTGTGTCAAGGTCTCAGGAACTTGCGATTGTTCTTAAAAATTCAGGTTATAATGTTTGGTTTGATGGAATGGGCAGAAAGATTTCTAAGATATTTTTGAAATATCCTAAGTGTCTTAGATCTGCGGATGATCTTAAAAAGGCGTTAAATAAGATAAATTTTGTTCATTCAGATCAGGGTAGAAAAATGGCATTGAAATCAGAGGTCATATTAACATCTAGTGGAATGATGGATGGTGGGCCCGTTTTGAGCTATATGAACAAGTTAAAGAACGATCCAAAAAGTGCAGTTTTGCTCACTGGTTATCAAGTTGAAGGTACAAATAGCAGACTTCTTGTTGATAAAGGTAAGTTAGATTTCTATGGTGTTATTGAAAATGTAGAATGCGAAGTACAATATTTTGACTTCTCTGCTCATGCAGGACATACTGAATTAATTGAATTTGCAAAGGCCTGTAAACCTGAAAAAATTGTGCTTTTTCATGGCGAAAATAGAGAAACACTGATAGAACCTTTAAAGGATGTTGCAGAAGTCTTTACTCCTCATACCAAAGAGATATTGAATTTATAACTTAAAAATTTATTATAACTTTTATATGGTTTAATTAACTTGACTTTGTCACATTAGCAAAATCATATCTGATTTTTGCTAATCATAAACACTTTTGCTGTATAAATGAGAGCGTTATCATGATACTATGTATAGCATCCTCATTTTTTATCTGCTACAAAAAATCAGCAGATGAA
>JAUXAU010000102.1 GCA_030619765.1 Thermoplasmatota archaeon | reverse complement strand
TTCTATCTTGCGTTGTTCTTTTACTGTGATTGGGTCGACAATCCAACGTTTAGGAAATTGGAGATTTCACTCCACTCGATTCAATGTTTAGAGACTTCACTTTTTCAAAGTGGAGTCATTGAATCGAAACCATCATTAACAGCAAAAAGGAATTTGGTAAGGTAAAATAATATAAACGTTTTATTTTTTTATTTTTTTCCAATCTTTTAAGAATCTTTCTATGCCTACATCAGTTAACGAATGCTTAACCATTTTTCTGATGATACCTGGGGGGATTGTAGCAATATGTGCACCTAGTCGTGCCGCTTGAATAACATGGATTGGATGTCGAATGCTAGCTACGATAACTTGTGTGTCTATATCGTAATTGGTAAAAATATCCATGATCTCTTCGATTATCTCCATGCCCTCTTGTCCTATATCGTCGAGCCTACCGATAAATGGACTGACAAAAGTTGCACCGGCCTTTGCTGCAAGTAATGCTTGATTTGCTGAGAAAATAAGCGTGACGTTCGTTTGAATTCCTTGTTTATTCAAAACTTTTACCGCCTTTAATCCTTCAGGTGTCATTGGTATTTTTATTGTAATGTTTTTTCTATGTTTTTCAGGAATGGTTGAAACGATATCTTTTGCTTCTTTGACCATGTCTTCTGCTATTTCACTCATTGCTTCTAAGCTAATTGGTCCATCGACAATATCGAATATTTCATCAATAACTTCTTTAAATGACCGTCCGCTTTTTGCAACTAATGTGGGGTTTGTAGTAACCCCATCTATTATTCCCCATGATGCAAGTTCCCTGATTTCATCCAGATCTGCTGTGTCGACAAATATTTTCATACGCCTCACGCCAAAGCTCATGTAATATATTTTTGTTCATAACTTTTTGGTTTATATATTATACATAAAAAATTCGAAGTTTAAGCTCTATAGATATTTTTAGAAAAACCAAAACATATATATATTTAAGTATACATTACAGGTAGTGTTGGGAGGGGATATATGCCTCTAACTAGGAAAGCACGTGTGGTGGGTAGTAGTCTGGTGATAACTATCCCTAGTCAATTAGCAAAGGCTCATGATATAAAAGACGGAGATGACCTAGAGATTATACCCACAGGGATTGCAGAATTTAAGATAAGAAAAGCAAAAAATGATTAAATCCATTTGATTTACTGCAAACAATGAGCAAAAAAACAAAGTAAAATGCTAGTTCTTTGGTAATTATAACTAATTATATCAATCTGACAGGCATTAATATTAAGGCGTAGAGAATTATATAGTTAAAGATTTTATGAACCAAAAGGGAACTAAAATTAAACAAGGATTTGGGGAGATTTTTCGAAAGTAGGTGCCTACTGTGAGCGGTAAAATTGATGAAAAGAAAAACATAGTTTTAGTTTTCCTAACAGGATTTATTAGAGTACGTGGTGTAGTTAATTGGTCTTCAATCTCTTTTATAGGTTTTATTCTAGGAATGTCATCTTTAGATTTGTCCAGCTACATAGTTCCCCTCATAGTTTTTGCAGTAGCTACATTTTGTATTCTCTCGTTTACGTTTGCAATAAACAACTACCACGATGTTGATTCCGATCGAAAAAATCTAAGAAAAATTCAAATTAATGCAATCGCATCCGGAATAATTTCGAAGCAGACTGCAGCTTTTCTAATTATAACATTCGTCGTTATTTCATTGGTTGTTTCAATTTTATTTAAATTTGAGATTTTCTTGTTATGTGCTTTACTCTTAGCTTGGATGTGGGCGTATTCCTCCCCTCCGTTAAGAGTAAAGGGACGACCTGGATTTGATATAATATGGCATTTCTTTGGATTTGTTCTTCTTGTTATGTGGGGTTCGTATATCTCAGGTTCTATAGATTTAATTAACTGGTTAGCTGCAATTTCTATTGGAATATTTAGTTGTATTGCCCAAGTCTGGAATCACATCAATGATTATTCTTCTGACAAAGATAGTGGAACAATGACATTTGCTGTTTGGGCAGGATTTGACACTGCAAAAAAAACTCTAAAAATGATTGTTATAATTCATATGATTTTTCTAATTCCACTAATTCTATTATATTCCCTAAGTTACTTCCTTACCATCATCATCCTAATTGCAGGTGTGATAATAGGGCTAGTTGGAGTAATATCAAAAAAAGATTCTTTAGAATCCTCTGTTTATTACTTCCCAGTTGTTTTCGGTGGTACAGTTTATATAAGTTGCTTAGTCTACCATATAAACGATTTACTTGGTGAACCAACTCTCGGGTTATTGCATTCTATTGGGATCATTTAACCTTTTATGTCCCTAGGCCAGACAAAGAATCGATTGTATAAAAATATAACAAAATTGTCCTTACCAAGGCGAATTTAAAGCAAAATCCTAGTTCTTTGGTAATCATAAGTAATTATTTTAACCGAGGTGGCATTAATATTAAAGTGTAGAGGACTATATAGTTAAAGATTTTATGAACCAAAAGGGAATTGAAATCAAACAAAATACAGAAAAACCGTTTATAGGATTTTTTCCTTGTTTTTACAGCATGGGAGAAACCATTCCTTTAATTAAAATTGCCAAGTCCTATATGAATCTAGGGGGAAAAGCAGTTTTTTTTAGCCACCGGGGAAAATATGAATATCTAGCGGAAGACATTGGATGTAGGGTAGTTAGATTAAATGATATTCTTGAGGGGTTATCTGATGAAGGAAAAGAAATGTTCAAAGGAGGAGCATCGCTTTCTAAAACAATTATTAATATCTATTCTAAAGAAAATACCGAAAAATCAGTTTCAGAGGAAATTAACGCATTTACCAACGCTGGAATTGATCTAATTGTAAGCTCATTTAATTTAACATGCAGCATCTCCTCTAGAGCCGCAAAAATACCATCTGTTGTTATTGCTTCTGGGACAACTATACCATCTTATTATGAATCAGGGCTATTAACGTTTCCGGATGGCATGGAGAATTTCTTTACAAAAAGGATACCTTCTTCCATAAAAAATGAAATTGCAAAATGGTTGTTATTAAAAAATAAAATGCTTGTCAGAAACTTTAACAAGATTGCTAAAAAATATCAGGTTCAACCTTTTAAATATTTTAATGACATCGTTCTTGGAGATCATACATTGATTTGCGACGATATAAAATTTTTAGGGATAAATCCCTCTGAACAGTTTCCAATTGAAAATTTCATTGGCCCAATTATTGGAGGTGACTTTTTTCAAGGACAAAAAAAGAAAATTGATTCCGATATTGAAAATCATCTAAAAAGACCTGGGAAATCTATAGTAATGCTTATGGGAAGCACTGGAGTTAAAAATCTATTCTTAAAAATTGTAGAAACCTTAAATCAAACAAATTATAATGTAATCGCCGTTTATACTAATCTCTTAGATAAAGATAGTTTACCAAAAACAAATGAAAATATCCTATTCAAAGAATATGTGCCATTCTATGAAGTATCAAAAATGGTGGATTTAGCTATTATCCATGGAGGACGTGGCACAATATATGAATTGGCTTATTCTGGTAAACCTGCTATATGTATACCTCTATTCTTGGAACATCAAGGTAATATCGATAATCTTGTTAGGAATAACTCTGCTATACGTTTATCAGAAAAATTTTTTAAACCTGAAAAATTACTAGAATCAATTAATAAAATCTTCAGCGATTATGATACTTATCTAAACAATGCTCAGAATTTAGCAAAAAAACTGCAGAAGGAAAATGGTGAGGAAAAAGCTGCTAAAAGACTTGTTGAAATTGGCCAGTTAAAACATGTAAAGTAAATTATTTTTTTCAACATTCTGGATTGATTAAACCATAGAAAGTTATTCTTTTTCTAGTTCAAGTTTGAAATATTCAACATAGTTGTTCATGCTTTTGTATATGAAATTTTTCATTTTTAATACACTAGGTTCTATAGATGTTTTTCTAGGCTTAATAAATGATTTGAAATCAATTTCATCTTTTAACTTAACGTTTACAAAACTCATGATTTTCTCTACAGTATCTTGAGGGTTTTTGCACAATTCTTCATATGTTACATTGATATAATCCTCACTTGAAAGGTATTTTACATTTTTCAAGAAATGTTCTGAAACCTTAGCTGAATGTAAAGTGACATAAATCAATCCTAAAAAGGAAAGCTTTGAGAAGCAAAATCTGGCCATATATAGCAATAATGGATTCTCGAATATTTTATTGTAGGCTCTAAAAATTTGCGTTGAATAGGGATGTTTATCTGTTAATAAAAAGCTAATAGCTTTAACAGTAGAGCTTAAGATATCAATTGGATCTCTGAAAATAAAGATAAACTTAGAGTTTGGAAGAACTTTTTTAATATATGCAATATTGGAGAAATCAAAAGGATTTTTTAACAGCAGAGGTTTATTGTTTTCTGATATAAATTGAATCTTTTTAGTCATTTCTATAAACACGGGAAGATTTTCTGGAACTATATACATTTGACGCGTTCTCTGCCCTAAAATATATCCATACTCCTCTGGAAAATCAGCAGTTATTTGTAATCTATCCATTCCCCTATCTACTAGACCTTTTTCTTTAAAATATTGATTAATATCTTCTTTTGATGTGTTTTTTAACTTATGAATGTGATCATATAAAAGTTGATCGTATTTAATTACATGATATACTTTTACGGAGTTGAAACACTTTGTTTCAGCAAGAATTTTGTATAGAATGCTTGTCCCAGATCTTGGCAGACCTAGTATAAAAACAGGGTGAAAATCAATATCTTTGATTTTCTCAAGATAACGCTGATCCAGATTTTTACTAGTTTTTATGTTTCTGATTTTTATCATCCCCAGATATGTTGTCGTTTGTTCTAATCCTGATTAAATAATAGCTTTTTTGCTTTTTTTATGTCCTCTGGAAAGGTTATATTTATGTATTTTCCATTGAAGAAACTAGGTTTTATCTTTTCTCCAGCATCTATCATATTCTGAATGACGTCCGTAATTTCGATTTCATTACGCAGTTTCGATGGTTTGGTGATCTTGATGTAGTCAAACACTTTCTTGTTGAAAAAATAAAATCCCATGCCACAAAGATCATTTACGACTTTTTTTGGTTTTTCAACCACTTTACAAATAATATCATTTTTTATTTCAACTGAATAGTTTCCTTTTATATCCTCAATATCTACTGTTTTTCGTACACCAATCCCCTGATTCATATCCTTTGGATAGTTAAATTCTCCTTTATAAATGCAATCACCAAGTACAACGATAAAATTGTCTGAGACTAGCTCTTCTACATATGACAATGCATCTGCGATCCCATTGAGTTCCTTTTGTTCAACAAACTTTGCGTTTATCGGTAAATTATTAACATACTCAATAACCTGCTCCTTTTTATATCCTACAACAAAAATGAAATCATTTGTATATCTATTCCAATAATCTATAATATAACCTAATATTGGCTTATTTTCTATCTCAATCATAACTTTTGGTGTTTCTTTAGAATGAGGTGTAATTCTTTTACCACTACCTGCACAAAGAACTATACATTTTAACTTTTTGCTGTTAAACCAACTGTTGTTCATTGTATTTCCACTTCTTTCTAATATTATTGATTTATATAATATATAAATATTTATTATAAAATCTTAGGACGTCTACCAAAGTTCTATACTGATTTCGTTTCTACATTGTTATAACCCTCTGTTTTTTGAATCTGTGAAAATTTCCTCTCTATAAACCTGTTATATCTTCCTCCTAGCATAAGCTCGGCAAGCCAACAATGAATCTAGTAGACTGTTAAGTTCGTGATAATCTATGTCCATTCGACTTTTTTTCATTCTTTTATACTTCTCCCGTATAAATTTTATAAAGTTGTTATTTAATGTGTTATTTAAACGTTTGCCCAAAAACAAAATAAGAAGCATAAATCATTGTTAAGTATGCTGTTTCTATAGATTCATTACAAATTAACTCTATATAATTAAAAAAAAGAGAATTGGGAGTAGTCTCCCAACTATGATATTATTATAAAGAACAACAAAACTCTCGCGTCTACATCCTTTGTAGCTGACATTTCTGGTATTTCTGCTGTTACTGTTACTACAGGCTTGCCTATTCCAAAAATTAATTTAGAAGTTGCAGTTACTTGTCCACTTGCAGGAATGCTTGATATTGTGTCACTACTTGTTTTACCAAGTAATATTAAACCACCAGTCAAGTCGATGGTCCAAGCTACACTAGTTGCATCAGCAGTTCCTACGTTTTTGATTTCAGCTTTTATTTTGAATAATCCACCAGTAATAGACCCGATCTCAAGTACTGGTTGAGCTACTCCTCCAACGTTATCTAAGTATAAATCTAAGTTACCATCTCTGTTGTCTGTCCAAATCACAGTTCCATCAGTTGTGATATCCACGTTACGAAACTCACTTTCAACCATACCATTTACATCGTTTACTTGGGTAGGTGTATCCCATGTCGCTCCACCATCAGTTGTTTTTGAATAATAGAGATCGTCGTTCATAATGAATGTACATGTTGCATCAAGTCCATAGACTACGATTGATGGGTACAATTCATCAGCTCCAGAGTCAGCCACATAGCTCATTTGGAAGGTTCCTCCTGCATCATCTGAATAATAACAGACAATATCTTCATTACCTGCTTCATTTGTTTGAGCAACTATCATTACATAGTCTTCATTTGCACCAACTGCGGGGTGTGTAGTATTTTCAGTATCACCTATGATTGCATCAGCAAACCATAACGGATGTTCATCAGGAGTACCACCGTCGCCATTACAGTCTCCACGCATTAACAGTAGATCCCAATCACTGCCGTCTAAGTAGTCAAACACAGCATAAAAGTATCCATTTGTCAGGTCAACATCAAGTGCGGCGTTTTCACATCCACCGTATTCACCAAAGTAGCTGCTCCAACCGCTCCCCTCTGCTTCATAATCTCCATAGTTAAATATCGGCATATCTACACTTCCTGGATCACCTCTAGTACCAACACATGCCTGCATACCATACCACCATGGTTTATCAGCAAGAACGTATCCACCACAATCGGGTATTAGACGGTCTGAATATGGATAACTGCTGGACCAATCGATGAAATTTAAGAGGTATGTATTAGAGTCTGTGGGATCATCACACATGAAATAGTACTGTATGGCACCATCGCCTTCTTCCCAATCTCCTTCTAAGGTACCTGTAAATTTCTTCTCAGAGCCGCGATAGCTGATTGCCGGGTGTCCTTCAACTCCTGTTATATCATAGGTTGCGCCATGCACCCATGTCTGACCACCATCTGTGGAAAATGACCATGGAACATCGTGGCTAGAAACGCTTTCTTTATAAGTGTATGCCATAAGGTACTCTCCATATGGATCCACTCCAATTGCTGGGGCATACTCGTCCTCATCTGCAGAAGTCACTTGAATGTCTGCTTGCATAATCCCATAATTTTCTATAGATATAGGTTCCATCACCCCTGTAACTTCTAATGACTCTGACACAGGTGTTGCATTCATTTTTACAACTTTTACATTTTTTTCAAAATTTACGGTCACTGCTACTGATGATACAGTAGCGAACAACAGCATGCATACAAATATGCTTATTATTTTCTTTTTCATTTTTTTCCCCCAAAATATACAAATATATAAATTATAATAGGATACTCGGATTTAAATGTTTTGTTCCTATTACTGAAAAAACAGTAACAAACAGCAGCATACTTACAAAAATACATATTGTTTTCTTGTTCATAGATGACTCCATATCTAGTATATTTGCTAGTGCTTTGGAAAGGGGGGTTAAGTTTACATTCTAAACATTGGGGTTTAAGGAAAGGATTACGAGAGGAAGGAAGTTTTTATTTGTAATCAAAACAAAACCCGATATTTTTAACCGAATACTCTTTCCCCCTTTTATTCTTTCCAAAGTACTTTGTAAATAGCAATGAAGTTATATAAAAAACTCTTATCATAAATTTGTACAAAATGATAAATTTTTTGATATTAATGTTATAGTTGCGGCTGGGAATACTGCGTGGTCTGAAGCATAGCGGAAGACCCGCAGATGAAAAGTCGCTCTTTTATGCCCGGTCAACCGTTCTTTTTTTTGTCGCGCAGGCACACCATTGAGATGTGCCCTTGAAGATGCAC
>JAUXAU010000041.1 GCA_030619765.1 Thermoplasmatota archaeon | reverse complement strand
ACAGGATAAAGCATTGAAGGACGTAAAACCATTCAGTTATTCGATATTTGACAAGAGACAAAAGACATTAGCTGACTTCTCTGTCAGCTAATGTAGATCTCCGTTTTGAAGAAACGGAGTCTTAGCAGTTATTTGATAACTGTTCTAATATAATCATTATTTTTCTCTAAAAATAGCAAAAATATAAATGCATTATTCTACAATTTCTGTTAATTCTGATAGCTTTTTAATAGTATAATCGGCGTCAATACCAATACCAATAACAGTACAACCAGCGGCTTTTCCTGCCTTTACATCACTCTCTGTGTCTCCAACCAATAACACAGTTTCTGGGGAAACATCTAAACGTCCACAGGCCTTGAATACAATTTCAGGATCGGGTTTTGCTTTTTGCACATCATCACTCGTAATTAAATGGCTGAAACATGTTTCAATGTCGAACTTCTTTAGTATTTGCTTTGCACAATCTCTAGGCGTATTAGTAATTATTGCCTTCTTATACATCTTTAATTTTTGTAATGTATCTTTTGTGTCGGTATAGATATTAACGGCATCAACATGCTCGCCATAAATGGTGTTACAGAAATTCCCTATCTCGGGTTCGAGTTGCATCTTATCTAGATTATCCCGGAGATCGTGTCCCCAGTATATCTTAATAAATTCATCTTTGCTGATTTCTTTGTGATTAAAGGCTTTGAGAGCCTGATTAAGGCACTTCCACCAGGAATCCAGTGAGTCAACGAGAACACCGTCCATGTCAAAAAGAATCGCACTTGGTTTTATTTTCATAGATTTACAGCCGGATTCAGAGTATATTAGAGTGGCACAAAAATCTTTCCGATGGAATATAGTTTAAATATCTTGATTATAATGATTTTTTATGAAGGAGTTAAAAATTCGCTCTAATATGAGAAATGAAATGATTGATATCACTCATGATATTCAAAGACAGGTAGACGAGGAAAATTTAGTAGAAGGTATTGTCGTTGCCTATGTGCCTCATACAACAGCCGGGATAACAATTAATGAAGGTGCGGATCCGAGTGTTCAGCGTGACATAATTGAACAATTAAAAAGGGTTGTACCAGAAAACGGTGATTATAACCATATGGAGGGAAATAGCGATGCACATATCAAAGCAAGTCTTTTGGGATCATCTGTCACAGTTTTAGTTCTAAATAAAAAACTGATTTTGGGCACATGGCAGCATATATTCTTTTATGAAGGAGATGGACCACGAAACAGGAAAGTTTATCTGGATATGATATCACATAAACAATCTTAAAAGAGATGCATATTGATCAAAAACTATCAAAAATGTTATTCTTCACTTGAACATGAGCTACATGCAAGCGGAAACACGCCTTTTGATATTAAAATTCTACAAATTCTGCAGGTTTCTGGTACAACAACTGCTCCTTCGTTTTGAATAATTCTTTCAGCAGATTTATTGATTTCTATAAGTATAGATTTATCAACAATCTTAATTTTCCCACGTTTTTTTGATAAGTATTGACATACTGCAGCAGGTGTTACTCCAAGATTTTTTGCAGCTTCTTTTTGATTTAACCCGAAATTATTAATCATACTCTCTGCAATCTCTTTTCTTATAACTGGCAATCCATTCCACATCATGTATTCGCAAGGAGTACCCTTCATATACTTAAAACAACATTTTTATACTTATAGTTAACGGTTGTTAATAATATGTAAAAAAATCTATAAGGTTTTCATTTAACGATTAAAATACAGATAAAAACTAAAAATAAAAATCATGGAAAAATTTAAATACTGACGTTGTATTAACAATTGTTAACTGGAGACGAAAAAACAGGGGAGTTACTTTTTTGCATTCCATCCTTTCCTCCTCCCTAACCAATCTTTACCCCTGTCTAATTTACGTCTCCATCCATCCTATTTTTATTGATATATTGTTGTTATCGCAGAAGATATATTAAAAAATCGCTGAAAAATCAGGTCTTAGCTTGGCTGAACTTGATTTTTGTCTCTGATATATGGAAACAGGCAAATATTGAAATAATAAATTACGATAGGCTCAGCAAATGAGTAAAATTGATCCAATTTGTGGGATGAAAGGAACCATACCTGCTCATGGTCATTATTTCTGTAGTGAACACTGTATCAAAAAATACGAAGAACAACAAGGCATCTCTGAAGAAAAAAAATATTGCCCAAGTTGTGCAGGTTCAGTAAAGAAGAAATGGTACAAAGAACGATTATTTATCATCGGAATGGTAGTTATAATTCTCCTAATTATCGGTTATTTTATACCGTTTTTACACCCATTTTTTGATGCGTTCATGGATTATTTAAAACTAATCTGGTGGGCTATTCTTCTGGGTTTTTTCATAGGTGGACTCATTGATTATTTCATTCCACGACAATACATTGAAAAATATCTATCACGGCATCGAAAAAGAACAATACTCTACTCAATCATATTTGGATTTCTCATGAGTGCCTGCTCTCACGGAATTCTGGCAATCTCAATGGAACTATACAAAAAAGGAGCAAGTACCTCATCTGTCGTTGCATTCCTACTAGCATCACCTTGGGCAAACCTACCGATTACTGTTCTTCTCTTTGGTTTTTTTGGTTCAAAAGCAGTGTACGTAATTATTTCAGCATTAATAATAGCAATGATAACAGGTCTTATCTATCAACATTTGGAACGGAGAGGAAAGGTTGAATGTAACGCTTGCACCATAGGAGAAGACAGGGCAGTACTTACTGATTTTTCCATAATAAAAGATGTGAAAAGACGGTGGAGAGAATACGATTTTTCCAAAAAAAACAACCTTGCCGCAATAAAAGGAACAATACAAGGCTCATGGTCTCTCACAAAGATGGTGATGTGGTGGCTCCTCATTGGGATGATTATGGCAGCATTTGCTCGGGCTTTTATCCCACAACATTATTTCATGGAATTTATGGGACCAACGGTTATGGGACTACTTGTGACTCTATTTTTTGCTACTATTATAGAGGTATGTTCAGAAGGCAGCTCTCCATTGGCATTTGAAATATTTAACCAAACAGGGGCGTTTGGAAATAGTTTTACGTTTCTCATGGCAGGAGTGGCAACTGATTACACAGAAATTGGACTCATCTGGCATAACATTGGTAAAAAAGCTGCATTATGGCTTCCAATTATTACTGTTCCTCAAGTATTAATATTAGGCTATTTGTTTAATACGCTTCTATGATTACTGAATTGGGAAATTTAAATGCACTATGAAGAAATTATAAGTAAACTAAAATCTTTGTCGGATCCAGAAGCAGTCAAGGGTATGGCACGATATGGAATCAATCCTAAGAACAATCTTGGCATTTCAATTTATAAGTTGAGACCCATTGCTAAAGAGATTGGTAAAGATCACGATCTTGCTTTAAAACTATGGGATTCTGGTATTCACGACGCCCGATTACTGGCTTGTTTTATTGAGGATCCTGCTAAGGTTACTGGAGAGCAAATGGATTCCTGGGCAAATGATTTCGATTCTTGGGATATTTGTGACCAAACGTGTACTAGTCTTTTTGACTTAACCCCTCTTGCATGGAGAAAGGTTGTTGAGTGGGCAGAACGTGACGAGGAGTTTGTTAAGCGTGGTGCTTTCTCATTAATTGCTGGCCTGGCAGTTCATGATAAAAAAGCTAGTGACAAAAAGTTTGAACAATTTTTCCCATTGATTAAGAAACACTCAATTGATGAACGTAATTATGTGAAGAAAGCTGTCAACTGGGCTTTAAGAAACATTGGTAAGCGTAATCTAGCTCTCAATAAACAGATGATAAAACTTTCCGAGGAGATTCTAAAAATTGATTCAAAATCTGCAAGGTGGATTGCTTCTGATGCGATTAGAGAACTAAAAAGCGAAAAAATACAAATAAGACTTAACAATAAAAATAAGAAAGTTTAAAGAATAAAACCTAAGAGTATCCAATCATAGCTAGGGATTATAGACTAATTGCCTCCTCTGGACATTCATCAACGCATGTAACACAGTCAATGCAGTTTTCTTCATCGACTTCTGCAGTATCACTGACTTTTATTGCTTCAACTGGGCAAGCTTCCTCACATGCCCAACAAGCTGTACATTTTTCTTTATCTACATTTACTGCCATGTTTATCAACCTCTTTGGCACCGGATTATAGCTTTCATATTTATCTTTTACCCTTAAAAAGCTAAATATTACCTTGGCTTGTATTTTTCCATATTTTTGTTGGCCATCTTATTGACTATTGTAAAATATAAATAAACTATTAATAATTCAATTCCAAAAATAAGTAAAAAATATCCAAATGTTGAACCTATCTTTATTAAATCATCCATATTAGTTAAATCTAAACCATAAGTAATTGTAATTGAAATAAGGAATGGTATAAACATTCCAATCAGCACAAGCGTTAGTATTTGTATTAAATCCTTATTTTTTCCCATGACAAACCACCGATACATGATTCACTATTAAAAAGTTGTTTCTATCAATGAAATTATAGAATTCTAAGAGGATAACTTATGGCCAGCTATTACATTTTGACCTATTGCTATACCACCATCTCCATTGGGGACACGGTTATGCACAGCTAGCTTCAATCCTGCCTTATTAACTCTTTTTTCAACCATTTCTGTAATGGGAACGTTGTATGAAACGCCACCTGTTATGCCTATATGTTTAATGTTATTTCTTTCGGCATGTTCAATTGCGATATCTGTAAGTTTGTCAACAATTGTTTTCACCAGAGAATAAGAGAGGTTTGCCTTCTGAGTTTCTGTAACTTCTTTCTTTATTTTTTCTTCAAGCTGTCTAAAAAGGTCAATTGTACCAACAGTACCATTATTTACTTCAATATCAAAAGAGTGCTTATCTCTTCCATCAGCTAGATATCTTTCTAGTTTCATAGCAGGTTCACCATCATATGTTCTTTTTGTACAAATATCAAAATAGCAAGATAGTGCATCCAGCAATCTTCCTATGCTACTCGATAATGGTGCTTTATTCATCATCTTACTCAGAATAACAGCTTCGTCCCCTATGAAATATTTCTCCTTACCAAATTTTTTGAATATAGCAAAGACCAACCTGCGTGGATCCTTTGTCGCCTGATCACCACCTAATAATGGTATATTCTCCAAATATCCAACCCGCTTAAAACCTTCAAAATCAGCAACGAGGACTTCTCCACCCCAAAATGTGCCATCACTGCCGTACCCTAGTCCATCAAGTGTTAACACAACACTCTCGTTTATGTTATTGTCAACCAAAAGTGAAGTAGCATGTGCCCAATGATGTTGCACCTCAAAACATGGTACTGAAAACTCTTTAGAAAACTGTTTAGCCACTCTCCTCGTGTCATATCCAGGATGCAGATCCATAGAAACAGCATCAATTTCTTCCTCGCTCATGGTAAGTTTCATCAAATGTCGTAGGCTCTTATCTAGAAACTCTAAATTGGGATAATATTTTGAATTGCCTATGTACTGGGTAGCATACACTTTTTTATCACATGAGATAGCCCCGCAGATATTCTCTCCCGCGCCAACACTCAGAACTCGTTTATCATATGATATGTCTAGTGGTTCAGGTACGAAACCCCGTGATTTCCTCAAGAAGAATGTGTTACCTTTCCAAATTCTCACTACTGAGTCATCGATCCTGTTTGGAATATCTCGATTGTGCATTAGATACGTGTCAGCACCAAGTGAAAACACTTCGTCATTACTGATCATCATTGGCTCGCCAGGAATATTTGCAGAGGTCATAATGAGTGCATCGGTCTCTAAAAATGAAAAAAGAAGATGATGAAGACCGGTGTAAGGAAGATACAAACCTAATGTATTCAAACCGGGTGCTACTTGTTCTGCTTTTTTCTTCTTTACTAGAACAATTGGCTTACTCTTCGATAGCATAAGTTTTCGTTCATCCTCTGTTATATCACCATATCTCTCTGCGCTTTCGATATCTTTTACCATAACTGCAAATGATTTTTGAGGGCGGCCGTACCACTCTCTAAAATGCTGTATTTCATCAAGACGACAGCAGATATGCATCCCGCCCCAGGATTTTATCACGCCAATTTTACCATCTTCGATGTGCTCTGCAAAGCGTTTTATTGAATCTTTTTTACCTAAATCACAGTGGTTTTTATTATACAATTTATACTTTGGACCACAACTTGGGCAAGATATCGTCTGTGCATGATATCGACGATTCAATGGCTCCCTGTACTCTTTTTTGCATGTTTCGCATAAATGGAATTCATTCATTGACGTTCGCTCACGATCATAAGGAACTTTTTTGATTAGGCTAAAACGGGCACCACAAACAGTACAATTTGTAAAAGGAAAATGATACCGTCTATCACTTGAATCAAAGAGCTCATTTAGACACGCATCACAGATACTGATATCAACCGGGATAAGTGAATGCCTCTCACCATCAGTGCTATGAAGAATACGAAAATCATCAAAGGTTCTATCATCCGGTTCCACAATAATGTCAGTAATATTAGCTATAGACGGTAATTGTCCTTTAACAAGTTCAATAAAGCGATCGGCATCTTTATCGATAACTACCTCTACTTCAGAACCCTTATTCAAAACGTAGCCTTTGAGACCTAGCTTTTCAGCTACCCGATAAATTGTTGGTCTAAAACCCACCCCTTGTACGATGCCTTTAAAGATAAGTTTCATTAAATCTTACCATTACTCAACAATTAAATCCTTTGAATACTTGTCAGCATCGGCTAGTAAAAACTCATTGCTCATACTAAGACAATTAACAGGACATACATCAGTGCATTGGGCACAAAAGCAACATCGCGCAAGATAGATCTTTATCTTCTTTTCTTTTTCTTTGTATTCTATGGCTTCAGTGGGACAAACCTTGATACATAGTTTACATCCTGTACATTTTTCTGTGTCATATTGTATTTTTCCACGGAACCCCTCAGGTGTCTCTATGGGAGGGATAAGCTTTGCTTTACCATTTCCTACATCATCTAAAAACTTGGTTGTAGAACGGGGGATGTATTTAGCTGGAAACTTGTTTGTCCAGGGTTTTTTAAACATCTGTGCAAACACTTGGGGCAACATTGAGAACCTCATGCCATAAGCCTCCTTGTTTTTTCAACACTCAATCGATGAAGTTCTTCTTTATCCAAAACATATTTTTTACCGTTATCAACAACTGCAACCCTGTTGGTACAAGACATACAAGGGTCTGTTGAAGCAGCAACAATTGGAATATCGGCTATCTGCTCTCCTCTTAGCATGGGTATCCATGGCATAACATTGTTATATGTCGGAGCACGCACCTTCCAAGAATAAGGACATTCATTTTCGTCCAGTTTAACGTAATGAAACACTTCTCCTCGTGGTGCCTCCATTCTGCCAATACCTTCGCCTTTAGCTTTCTTTAGCGTGGCAAGCAATTTTGGAATCTTTGGTTCAGATGCTATATCACCGGCAGGCATTTTATCAAGGCATTGTTCAATCAAATCAATGGATTGTTTCACTTCTAACAAACGAACAATAATCCTATCATAGACATCACCATTGACTTCACCAGTGAGAACGTCCGGTGTTACATAGTCGAAATCGAGGTCGCCAAAAGCAAAATATGGTTGATCCAGACGTACGTCTTTTTTGACACCAGATGCGCGAGTAGTTGGTCCACATGCACATAGTCGTAATGCGTCTTCTTTGGTGAGAATACCAACGCCTTGGCTTCGCATCTTGAATGTTTTATCATCTAAGAAAATGTGTCGAAGTTTTTCAAAGTTATCTTTGAAATAATTTAATGTCTCAGTAACCTTTGGAACCATGTCTTTTGTGACATCCCGGCGGACTCCACCAATCATTGTTATTGCTTTTGTAACACGATTACCTGTTAAATATTCGGTGAGATCCAATGCCTTTTCTCTTATTTGCCATGTCAAGAATAATACTGAATCGAATCCAATCTCATGTGCCGCAACACCAGCCCATAAAATATGCGAACAGATTCTCTCAAGTTCCGCTTGTATAACACGTAAATAATCAGCTCGTTCGGGAACCTCAATACCTGCCACACGTTCAACAGCAAGAGCAAACGCCATAGGATGACAATAAGAACAAATGCCACAGATTCTCTCAGCTAAATAGAGAATTTGGATTGGATTTCGTCTCATTCCTGCCCATTCAACAGATCTGTGAACCTGACCCAGAGAGACATTGACATCTACAATTCTTTCTCCATCAATTTCAAACTCAAATGCCACAGGTTCTTTCAGAGCAGGATGTATGGGACCGATAGGTAATTGATAGGTGGTTTTGGTTGTTGCTTCTGGGGTCATTTTTTCACCTCATGTAAATTTCTTACCATTTTTTCGGGCCCTGTTTCATCCTTTCGCCACGGATAAACACCTTTTGGAAAATCATCAGATATGAATACCCGCTTGTCTTTTGGAATGCCCTTGACTTTTATTCCAAGCATCTCTTGTTTTTCCTGCTCAGTAATAAGTGCTCCAGGAATAAGATCAGTAATTGTTTCAATTGTTGGATTGGATTTTGGAAGTTCAACAGTTATATTTAGTGAAATCTCCCTATACCGCACTCCAAAATATATGGAGAAATGATAAACGAGCTCGATGGTTTTTCCTGTATCATAACCTGATGTAACAGCCAAATGAGGATATTCTTCAAGGGTCATGATGTGCTTTACAACGTTTTTAAAAACACTTCTATCTACGCTCATCCAAATATGAATAAGTTCATTCTTTTTAGTTCCTGCAATATGCTTTTCAATACGAGCATATTTAATTTTTGTTTCAAACTCGTCTTTAAAAGATTTAACTATTCCTTCAGGGGTTAACTGCTTAGTCATTATTTCGCCTCCAATGTTTCAAGTTTAACCCATGCCTTAGCAACCGCATTAATAATGGCCTCAGGTCGCGGTGGACAACCAATCACATGAACATCTACAGGAATGATGTTATCAATTGGACCTACAAGATTATATGACTCGTAGAAAACATCACCTGTATTGCCGCAATTACCAACGCATATAACAGCCTTGGGATCGGGCATCTGTTCATAGATACGTTTTACTTTGTCTTCCATCTGCCGTGTCACAGGACCGGTAACCAATAATGCATCAGCATGACGCGGTGATCCAACAAGTTTAATACCAAAACGTTCCACGTCATATCGAGGGCAAAGTGCGGCAATAATTTCAATATCACACCCATTACACGAGCCCGAATTACAATGATAAACCCATAACGCTTTTTTAAATGCCTTTGTAAGTCCTTTCGCCATAAAACTCTACCCCGTTGAAATTGTCTGTTAAGGAGGTAATTCAACGGAGTATTAAAAATTTCCGGATTATGTAATTTAACAAATCCTTGGAACAGGATCTCCAAGCGGCTTATGTAGAATTCTTCTCCCACCTACGGTTGTCTGCAAAACTACACCTCTTACTTTATCTGTACCTTCACCAATAATCACTGCATTTTTACCAAGTGGATGTTTTTTAAGAACAGAAAGAACCTCTTCTGCTTTCTCCTTGACAATTCCAATAACAACCTTTCCTTCATTTCCAATCTCTAAAGGATCAATCCCAAGCATATCACATGCGGATCGTACGCCATCTGGTATAGGAATACGTTCTTCATCAAGTATGATTCCAATATGTGATTTTTCACTGAATTCATTTACCGTATTTGCAAGTCCTCCTCTCGTAGGATCTTTTGCAGATATAATACCTCCTTGGGCTAGTGCTTTTTCTAGGAGTGCGTTAATCGGTGCAACATCTGATTTTACCTTGGTTTCAAATCCATAACCTTCACGGAAAGAAAGCAATGCTATACCATGCTCGCCGATATTACCCGAGAGAATAATCTTATCTCCTTTTTCAAAGTTTGAATCAAGAAGCCACCTTTGATTAAAAGACCTATATCGTTTCACTTCCTTAATATTACTATCAAGAAATTTATTTCTTGTACCTATACCACTTGTATTAATCATAAATTCTTGTATCGCTCCCTTTTCAACTACCTTTGTATCGCCTGTAATAATAGGAACGTCTGCGTCTTCTGAACATTGACCCATGCTCATTACAATTTTTTCAAATGTTTCAATGGAGAAGCCTTCTTCAATGATAAAACCTGCTGAAAGAGCGAGGGGTTTTGCTCCCATAACGGCTATATCGTTTACTGTTCCAGAAACTGCAAGGGAACCTATATCTCCACCTGGAAAAATAATGGGTTGGACAGTATGAGAATCAGTAGAAAAAACAATGTCCTCAATTACTGCAGCATCATCTAACATTGAAAGAGATACTTCGGAAGAATCTTGTTTTACAAAATATTTCAAAATTTTATCCTTGATTAAGTTATCCATTAACTCTCCGCCTGCTCCCTGGGCAAGTTTTATTTTTTCTGCCATACTTATCTCCCAAATACTGTTTTTCATTTTACGCGATGCATAAGTTTTATTTATGTTATTTGGTTCATTTATGCATTGCCCTTTCATTAAGCCACATCCTCTAATTCAATGGAGCTGCAATGTGGGTATATTAAGTGACTTTTTTCTAAATGAGTACAATAAAAAATACATTCTTTTCAGATGAACGTCAGCTGCATTTATACTTTTTGATCGTTTGGTCTCACTCTTTGTAGCAATGCTATTATTTAGATGTTTCTTTGTTCTTTGTTTTTCTTTGTTATTGGCATCTCTTCTGCAGGATTTCCGCCATATACTTTATCTTTCTTTAATACACGGTTTTTTGTGACTAGTCCTCCGGCAGCAAGAATTGCATTATCTTCCATAACGACACCAGGCATAACAATAGCTCCTGCCCCTATAATACAGTTGTTCCCTATCTTTATTTTTTTAATTGTTATCGTTCCTTTTGCATAATTTTGAATATGGGCATATAATATTGCATATTCACCTATCGTTACATTGTCGCCAATTTCTGTTACACACGGATCTTTAATTGTACCACCTAAAAGGGTGTTTTTCCCAATTTTCATACCTAATAGTCTTAAATAAGCGATTTTTATGCGCCCCATAGGAATGATTTCAAAGAGTTTTCTAATTGGGGTATAAAGCTGACAAAGAAGTAACCATTTAAAGGCCATGTTGTTCTTTACTAAATATTCATACACCCCCTCCATATATTTTATGTTGAATAATCCGATTATTGCCCCCGATATAAGGATTTCTGAAACAAGTAGAATCCATAACGAAATGATTAGTATGAACGGTAGCAAGATAAAATGAACTATTATATTAAATGGTATCAAATAGAAAACGAATATTATCCATATAATAAGAGGTACCGAACCGATTGAAAAAACAACCAAAGGAATAAACGTGAAAAGAAGCGATCGAATATTAGATTTTGAAGTTTGTTTGGTGGATTTATTGATAGTCTTATTTTTCGCAGTTACCATCATTGATGAATAGTAACTTGAAAACAATAAATAAAGTTATGTTAAAAAGATAAAAATGTCTTGTTATCTCATGGGATAATGCTAAGATATTCGTCATATGCTAGATTCATGTTATCGATATATGATTGAATGTTTGAATGTTGAAATGCAGATATCGCAGTGTTGTGAAATATTGTAGCATTTTGAAAATGTCCAAGGTTTTCACCAGTTAGATTCATCCCAAGATATTGTTCATATTGGTGAAATACCAGTTGTGTCAGTAGAAAGGCATAGTCTGCAGTAAATGAGTCGGTTTCAACCTCACCTTCATAAAACATTTTGGATTTACTTCCTGTTTTACAATCTACATAATATGGGTAGACGTTTTCATTTTCTATCCACAGCCATCGTTCTTCTCCTTTCATAAATCGAAAGATGTAATCGGTTTTGGTGTCTTCTTCGTCTTCAGGGAAGCAGATTCTGTTTATGATTTGTCTTTTTGTTGCATATGGTGTTTTTCCTGCTGTTGAATCGATTAACACCCATCCGTATCCTAGAAGGTAGTATTCAACCATATAGTGCATTTGAGTCCAGAAGCCTTGATCGTTATGAGCAAGTAACACTCTTGCTGGGACGTTGAATCCTCTGAAAAATGCACAGGCTAAATGTGATCGTCCAACGTTCTCGCCATTTATCAGAAGGGTTGTAAGGGCATCTTGAGAGAAGAAAATGCCCATGTTTAGTTGTATAGCAAACAAGAGAAATCTATGTTGTTTAATAAACGGTGCAACTCTTTCTGCAAATCGTATGAGATTATTGCTGAAACCACGTAATTGTCTTGCTTTGTGTTTGATGAGGATGCTGTGTACTTGTACGACTTTTGTGGAAGTAAGCCATGTTTTTGTCTCTTCAGGAAGATCACGTTTCTTTGGGAATTTGATATATTTTGGTAAATCTTCAAACTCATGGTTTTTAACGAGGACCCAGCATGAGAAATGAAGTAAAACACTTTCATCTTTGTGCATCGGTCCGATGGTGAAATTGATGACTTTGTTTGGTTCGTTTGTATCATCTTCTATTTGATAATGACGGATATCTGCTGTGGTGTCGTTGTAAATTTCTAGGAGAGTTGGAACTTGGTATTGATAATCTGGTGGAAAAACGAATCGGAGGTAAAATTCGTTGACATCATCTGATGCATTAAGGTAAAGATAGTGTTCGCCTCGCAGTAAATAAAGTTCTTTATCTGTATCAATTTTTGTTTCTTGTGTGTTGATATCTACGGAAGCCAATGCAGGTATCACACCTTGCATGAGTAATAGAAGAATTGTTGTGATTGCAAGAATATTTTTTACAATGCCCTTCATAGTAATTCCTTTTTAATTTATAGTATTAAATTTATTCTTATAACTATTTATATCTTTTTATTGATATGACATTTTAAGTTCTAGCTGCAACTATTAAAAATTTCCAATCTGTTTTCTCGCCTTCTTTTTTGATTATAGTAAACCCGACTTCAGTTAAAAATTGTTCAACTTGTTTAATAGAAAAAGCGTTTTTATAGTAGTCTATGTGATATTTGATAACGTTTTTTTCTGCTCCATTAACTATCATATGGAGTTTCGTTAACAGGAGTTTTCTTTTTGGGAATTCTTTGTTGAGAGCCTCTAAGACTAGTCTACCTCCAGGCTTTAAAACTCGAAAAATTTCCGAAAAACCTTGTTTTGGTTTTTTCCAGGATGAGAGACTGAATCGACTCATTATGATATCTGCATAGTGGCTCTTTAGAGGAATGTTTTCGACTCTTGCCATCACAAAGTTACTATTTTTACAACCAGCATCAATTAATTTGTTTTTAGCAATTGAAAGCATGTAAATAGATGGATCTATACCTAATATATTTGCATCAGGTAGTAATTTATTTAGTTCCATAGATAGCAGACCAGATCCTATGCCGAGATCAACAATGACTGGTTTTTTTACTGATTTTGAGATATATTCTCGTGCCTCCATTGCAAGAGAGCAATATAATTCTGAATATTTTTCCATATATCTTGTGAATTGCTCTGCTAATGTCTTATCAATGACGAAATCTTGTTTTTTGTCGTACACGCTTTTTCTCCGGTATGCACTTTTCTTAAAAATTTATAGTTAGATAAATGTTCTGTTTGTGTGTTTCATAAAAGTTTAAGTAAAAATTGGAAAAATCAGTTTCCTTTTGTTCGACCAATTGGCAGGTAAACATTTTATTTAAAAAATATTCTTATTCACGGGCTAGGTTTTTTTTGAAAAGTGTAGGATTTTTTCTTGTTTCGTGAATAGTGATACCTGCTCCAATGAGACTTGGAATTAGCCAGAAAAGGACAAACCAAAAAAGCGAAAAACCTAGGACATTTTCTTGTCCGACCCCGAATATTGAAAACAATCCTATCATGACTGCCTCTCGTGTACCCAAACCGTGGAAGGTTATTGGTAATGAAGCGATAATACTGGCAACAGCGATTATTAAAATAAAGTAATGATATGGTATATCTATCGAAAATAAGGTTGATATGAGATAGAGTTCTGAGAACCAGAGGAACCATCCGAAGAACGAGACAAAAAATGGAGGAATAAGATCTTTAACTGTTGGAATGTCTTCATATAAGTTGTTAATATGTGCGTGCCATTTATCTCTGTACGGAAGTAACAATTTTGATTGCAATAGTTTAGTGAAAAACGATTTTCCTGTTTCCTTTCGAATAAATAATATTAGTAAACTAATCATTAAAATAAAGAGGATGAGGAAGATTGGAAATATGTTAGGAAATCTACTGCTGAGGAGAAATCCACCAAGGATTCCTAGGGAGAGTAAGGTGAGGTAGTCGACAGTATGAAATATGAGAAGATTGACGAAACATTTTTGGATGGTCTCTCCGCTTTCTTCCTTGAGATAAAATGCTCGAGTGTAACCCCCCAGACCCCCTGGTGTGATAAATCCATAAAAATATCCGATGAAGATATTTTTTAAAGAATACATATAGGTGACTTGGATGTTATGTTTTTTTAGGATCAATTGCCATTCATAGTTAACAAGTAAAAGAATAGGAACGATAGCAAAGAAGGATAAAAGAGCGTACCATATGTTGATGCGTAAGAATACATCAATTATTTTTCCAGCATCCATTGTTGATAAAATATAGAGCAAGAGAACGATGCCGATTATTGGTAGGAGTTTTTTAATATCCATATCTATGATGTAGGTAACGCGACTATCCTTTTATTTTTTTTATGTGCTTATATTATAAGCGGTTAATGTAGGATGATATGTTTTTGGCAATGTGAAATGCCTCTTTTTTCGTAAATTTTATCTAATCTTATAATGTTAGAGTTAACAATGGATTGCCTAATAATGTGCATTGGGAATAGAGACGGTGGCGATGATGCAATAGGCCCTTATATCGCTGATAATCTAAAAAAGGAAGAAACCAAGAATTTCGTTGTCTTAGATTGTGGTATTGTGCCTGAGAATTATACTTCGATTGTTAAGCAATATAATCCAAAAAATCTCACCATTATTGATGCTGTTGAAATGGGTTTAAATCCGGGTGAAATGAAGATTGTTCCAAAAGAGAAGATCAGTAAGATGCATATTAGTACACATGGGATTCCCATTTCTGTTTTAATAGGCTATCTTGAACAGTATTTAGAAAACATATTAGTTATAGGAATACAACCTAAAACTATGTCTGGTGAAATGACTACAATTGTTAGAAAAAGTGGAAATAAGCTGATTGAACTTATTAAAACCAATAACTTGAAAAAAATAGAAACACTAGAATAAGAAACAGAAGGAGACTTGTGGTTAATACCCGGCAAATAAAATAGATTATGTTTTCAGATACAATTGTATATTGATAGCTTAGTATGTAAACTCTATAGGTAGTTTTTGAATCAAAAATCGGTGTTTCCCTCTTTTTGTTTGAGGAATTTGATCGACCTGACAAATGGTTAGTTTAAATTCAGTTCCAAATCGTTTTTGGAAGTTCTTTTTTATCGTTTGACTATCAGCATTTGAGTATTTTTGTGTTTTAACGATGTTTAAAATAATTTCTCCTTCTGTATCTTGATATAATTGACATTCTTTAACATTTGGAGAACATGTAACTACTAAACCATAAATCCCGGTAAGAGGAACAAGTTGTTTTGATTTTGAAACCATAAATTCTTGTGATCTTCCTTCAATTCTTTTTAATAAAGGATAGTTTCTCCCACACTGGCATTTTTTAGCAGTGTAAACCCCCAAATCACCGGTTCTGTATCTAATAAATGGAAAAATATAATTATGAAAACCAGTGCCGACAATCTCCCCAATTCCGTCTTCTTTTGTTACTGGTTTACCGTCCTTATCAATTATTTCAATAATCCCAAATTCAGGAAACATGTGAAAATAGTTGCTATGTTCACAGGGTATACCAAAAGCAACCGTTTCTCGAAGACTATACTGGTTATAAACTCGGCATTGAAACGTTTCTTCTATTATGTCTCGCTGCCCCTCATAGAGTGTTTCTGCATAGCTTACAATACTCTTAATGCTAGGAAATACCTCAAGGTCGTTTTGCTTCATATAAACGGCAAGAGTGGTTATGGCTGAAGGATAACCTAAAATATGCTTTGGTTTTAATTTTCGAATTTTCTTGATGAATAGCGGCAAATACTTATCATTCATATAAAATGATGATAAAACCAGGCTTCTTCCAAATAGCTCATATTCAAAAGGAATTTTGTACCCCCTTATATTAACACTTTTATCAAGTAAAGAACGACCTGCCCAATCATTCTGTATTTTGCCATATGCTAACAGTTGAGATAACCAAACACCTTTTTCTATGTAAAATCGTAAGGGCTGTCCAGTTGAACCACCAGTCGATAAATATTGAAATTTATGCTCAGGGTAATTTGCTGCTTTCAGATTGTTTAAATTTTTCCGAACGATTTCTTTTGATAGATACGGTAGTTTTTGTAAATCTTGCAGAGACTGGATTTCCTTTGGTTTTAATTTCAGTTTTTTAAATATTTCAGTATAATATGGCACATTTTCATATGCGTGATTGAAAAGCTTTTTTAACTGGAGCAATTGGTATTCTTCTAATTGTTCTTTGCTCCACCATTGTGATTCTTTTAATAACGTGTAAGTACGGAGGAATGTTCCAGGTAAGATCAATGGATGTATTATCATATCATCAACTGAATAGCTATGTAAAGTTCTTTCTAATATTTTCCATATTTTATAAACATTTGCAAAATTTATTTTTATTAATCTATATATTTTATAGCACTAACTTCATGTTTAAATTGTGATTTTAGTGTTGTATCTTCTGTCGTATAAAATTACAATAATTCTAAAATTTTAAAGATTTTAAGGAGGCTTACGGTCTACACCCAGCACAAAGCTGTAGAATATTGGGATTGAAAATAGCTTTAGTAAGGATATTTTTTGCCTAACACCTCGGTTGAGGAAAGAGCGGCAATTGCCCCTTCTGCACATGCAGTAATAACCTGTCGTAATCCTCCAGTGATATCCCCTGCTGCATAAACTCCTCTAACATTTGTTTTCTGCTGTCTATCAACAATAATATATCCTTTTTCATCGAGTTTTACTCCTAACTCTTTTGCGAGGGTATTTTGTGGTACTTCGCCAATTGAGATAAAAATTCCATCGACAGGTAGTTTGGACTTATTACTACTTTTTGTATCATATGTTTCAAGGTATTCAACTTTTTGTTCTCCGTTGATTTTTTCTACAGTCTTGTTAAGTAATATTCGAACTTGTTTTGCCCGTGCCTCATCCTCATATGTCTTCTCTGCACGTAATTGATCTCTCCTGTGAATAAGATATACTTCTTTACATCCGATTTGTTTCAAAAAAATGGCTTCAATCAGGGCAGAGTTTCCACCACCTACAACTGCTACTTTTTTCTCTTTGAAAAAGAATCCATCACAGGTCGCACAATAGGAAACTCCTTTACCTTGTAGTTCTTGTTCTCCAGGGATACCGAGTTTTCGATATTCTGTTCCCATACAAAGAATTACAGCCTTAGATAAGTATGATTTGTTAGTAGTTTCAATAGTAAACAGATTTTCATTCTTCGTAATGTTCTTGACTTCCTCAATAAAATGAATATCGGCATATTTGCTGGCATGTTTCTGCATTTTATCCATGAGTTCAGCGCCAGAGATTGATTCAAAACCAGCATAGTTTTCGATATTCGGGGAGACAAGCGCTAACCCTCCACCGCCGATTTTATCAAATACGACTGTTTTAATACCTGATCTGCCTGCATAAATGCTTGCTGAATAGCCAGCTGGTCCAGCTCCAATGATTGTTAACTCATAGCCCATAATTTCCCAAACACTCATCTAATATTTAGTTTTTTTATTGTATTTCATTTAATGTTTTTTTTCAAAATTCTATATGCTTCCTCAGGAGAATCCGTATCTGAAAGCATTTTTTCAAAAGGACAAAGACCATCTCCATTCATGTTTTTTATATAGGGGACCATTTTATCTGTTTGACCGGGTATTCCAGCTCTTATCAACACTGCAATCGCAGTCTTTGTTGCCTGCTTAGAATAAACCCCGCTTGCCTTAGCGTAGACGCATAGTAAAGCCGATGCTTTTCCAAGAATTCTATCGCCAATTGTGGAACCTTTCATATCTTGCTCCAACTCTTCAATTGCCTCCAAAATAGGTTTGATTCCATTTCCTTGTTTTTTAGTTAATATAGTACCATTTTTCACAACCACTATAGAACAATCCGTTGTTGACAGTATTTCTCGAGCTTTATCCATATCATCGATAATCTCTTCGCGTACCATAATCAAACTCCCCTCACGCCGCAGTTTTTGAAAAATGGTTTTATCTCTTCCAATGTTTTAACGAGATCTTCCTTTGAATACGGTGCAACATTGTCTAGCTTTGATGAAATTAATGGCGTATCGCTTTTGAACTGCTGAAGGTAAAATCTTTTAGATCCCTCCAGCCATTTTGCTATTTCAATTATATCTTCTTTTTTCAGTAAGTCAGGAACAAATGTCGTTCTAAATTCATAATCAGGTGCATTATTCTTTATAATTTCAATTGATTGTTCAATCTTTGTAAGATCCGCTTTAATTCCAGCTAACTTACTGAATTTATTTTTTGGAGCCTTTATATCCATTGATAAATAATCAACAAGTTTTTTATCAATAATTTCTTTGAGTCTCTCTGGAAATGTGCCGTTTGTATCAATTTTTACAAGGTAATCTAGTTTTTTAACTTTCTTTATAAAATCTACAATATCTTCTTGTAAAAGTGGTTCTCCACCAGTAACAACTAGTCCCTCTAACAATCCTTTTCGCTTTTTTAAGAACGATAGAACCTCTTCCTCAGGAATTGGTTCTACCTTACCAAATACAATATTTTTGTTGTAACAGAATGGACAGCGAAAATTACAATCCATGGTCCAAATTATCGCACTGATACGATCAGGATAATCCAGTAGTGATGTCTTCTGAAATCCTCCAATTCTCATTTTGCAACCGTTACTTTCTGCATCGTATCAAATGTTTTACGATCAGCGAATTCCTGTTGTTTACCACTATTCCATTGATTTACGGGACGGAGATATCCAACCACACGAGAGTATACCTCACATTCTGTAGTTTTTTCCTTAGCCTTGCATGTTGGACAGTATCTGTGCTCACCGGCGATATATCCATGGTCAGGACAAACGCTGAACGTCGGAGTGATTGTATAATAAGGTAGCGAATAGTTCTCTGATACCTTTCTTACAAGTTTTTTTGTAGCGGTTGGAGATGGTTCTTCCTCACCTAAGAAGATATGCAATACTGTACCACCAGTATATTTTGACTGTAGTGAATCCTGCAAATCAAGTGCTTCAAAAACATCAGAGGTATATCCAACTGGTAGTTGTGTAGAATTAGTATAATACGGTTCTATGTCTCTTCCTCCGTTGTTTGAATACATTTCTTGATTATAGGTCTTGATATCAGAATATTCTGCTTGATCAATCCTAGCGAGTCTATAGCTTGCTCCTTCTGCGGGTGTTGCCTCTAGATTAAAAATATCGCCAGTTTCCTCCTGAAAATCTGCTATTTTCTTTCTCATGTAGTCAAGAACTTTTTCTGCAAATCGTTTACCTTCTTTGTCCCCGATACTCTTATTCATAAGGTTAAGTATTGCATCATTCATACCGATAAGACCTATTGTTGAGAAATGGTTTTTCCAGTATTCACCAAATGTTTTCTTCACATCTGCAAGATAGAACCGTGAATATGGATGTAGACCACTATAGGTCAGGTTTTCTATGACTTCTCGCTTTATTTCAAGACTTTGTTTAGCTAAATTCATTATCTTGTCAAGCCTTTCGAAAAAATCATTTTCATCTTTAGCTAGATAACCAATTCTTGGCATATTTATAGTTACTACGCCGATAGACCCGGTTTTAGGGTTTGCACCAAACAGGCCGCCACCACGCTTTCGAAGTTCTCTGTTATCCAGACGAAGTCGACAACACATCGAGCGAGCATCATCGGGTTTCATATCACTGTTAATAAAGTTTGAAAAATAAGGTATCCCGTATTTAGCAGTCATATCCCAAAGAGGATCTAAACCATCGTTGTTCCAGTTAAAATCTTTGGTAATGTTATAGGTAGGGATTGGAAAAGTAAAGGGTCTTCCCTTAGCATCGCCTTCATACATAATTTCTGCAAATGCATGATTAACCATGTTCATCTCATCAGCATAATCGCTGTAGTTATCATCCATGAGCTCCCCACCAATAATAGCTGGTTCTTCAACCATATAACTTGGTGTTGTAAGATCCATGGTAATATTTGTGAAAGGACTCTGGAAGCCAACTCTTGTGGGAACATTCATGTTAAACATAAATTTCTGCATCTCCTGCTTAATATCCTTATATTTTAGATGATCATTTCTTACAAATGGTGCTAAAAGTGTATCGAAATTTGACAAAGCTTGAGCTCCTGCCGCCTCCCCTTGAAGCGTATATAAGTAGTTTACAATCTGCATAAGAGCTGTGCTGAAATGTTTTGCAGGTTTACTTTCAATCTTACCAGACACTCCTTTGAAACCTAGCAAGAGAATGTCCTTAAGATCCCAGCCGACACAGTATGCCCCTAGAGTTCCTAAATCGTGTATGTGGAACGATCCGTTTGTATGGGACTCTCCGATCTCAGGCGGAAAAATCTTATTAAGCCAATAATGAGAAACAATATTCTCTGTAGCATACACGTTTAGCCCTTGAAGTGAATAGCTCATGTTGCTGTTCTCTTTCACCTTCCAGTCCATCATGCTCAGATAGTCATCGACCACATCTATATCCTTGAGTAGCCCTGCTATTTCACGCATATCTTGATGTTGTTTTCGATAAAGAATATAGGCTTTCGCAGTCTTTGCATGGCCTCCTTCAATAAGCACTTTTTCAACTAAGTCTTGTACCTGTTCTACTGTTGGAATTTCACCTCGTTTAAGCTCCTTTTCAAGTAATTCCATCACTTTATCAGTTAGTTGGGCCGCTTTCTTGTGATCCTTTCCACCTACTGCTTGTGCTGCTTTCCAGACTGCGTTTGTTATTTTTATTGGATTAAAGTCAACAACTTTTCCATCTCTCTTCCTTATTTTACGTATCATTTTTTAATCTCTCCTCTATATTGTTCTATCAGGTTTTTAACCTCTTTTTCAAATGAAGTAATGTCAGTAAATGATCTATAAACAGAAGCAAATCTAATATAGGCAACTTGATCTGTATCTTTCAAAGTTTTCATTACATATTCTCCGATGATGGAACTTTCAATTTCCTCTTTACCACATCTTCTTATTTCCTCTTCAATGGAGTTGAGTATTTCTTCTATCTTGTCATGGCTAATCGGGCGTTTTTCAAGTGCCTTCATTAGTCCATTTTTAATCTTGTTTCTATCAAATTTTTCTCTTCTGCCGTCTTTTTTAATGACATATACAGGTGTCATCTCAATATATTCATATGTAGTAAATCGCTTATTGCAGTTCAGACATTCTCGTCTTCTACGAATTATGTAATTCCCTGTATCGCGGGAGTCTGTTACCTTAGTCTCAATATGGTTGCAATATGGACAGTTCATCCCAACACACCAGATACTATATATTGTATGTTAAAAATACAAACCTACATTATATAGTATGATTTAAGGCTTTTTAAGGCTTTCCATTTTACCAAAAATTAACAGCATTTTTAGCTCGAATACATCATGGTTAAATACCAAAGAATGGTTTTATCAAACATCATGAAAATTATCTACGGGCCTGTTGCGTCGTGGAGGCTGGGAAGATCACTAGGTGTTGATCTCATTTGTTCAGAAAAAAAGATATGCTCTTTTGATTGTATTTATTGTCAACTTGAAAAAACCGATAGAATTACAAAACAAAGAGAATATTTTATCTCACTAGATAAACTCAAAAAAGATTTACGACATGCCCTCCACCAAACGACACCTGATGTAATCACTCTCTCTGGGATGGGAGAACCGACCTTGGCAAAAAACATAAGTAAAGCAATACAAATCATTAGAGAGCTAACAGATTTACCACTTGCAATACTTACTAATTCCTCTTTAATGTACGACAAAAACGTGCAAAGCGAATTTAAAGAGCTAGATATAATAGTTGCAAAACTCGATGCGCCAAATCAAGAGCTTTTCCAAAAAATCAGCCGCCCTGCCGAAGGAATAACATTTGAACAAACACTTAGAGGCATCAAAGAATTACGAAGAGATTTCATGGGAAAATTCGCTCTTCAAATAATGTTTATGGGAGAAAACAAAGACTATGCCCATAAACTCGCAAAACTGGCAAGGGAGATTCAACCAGATGAAGTACAAATTAATACTCCTCTTCGACCATGTAACGTAAAACCGTTGCCAAGGGGAGAATTAGATGAAATAGAAAAAAAGTTTACCGGGCTAAATACAATCTCTGTCTATCATAGACCAAAACCTATGACAGATCCCCTAGATAAGTTGGAACTAATTAAAAGAAGGAGACTGAAGCCATAAACTTAGTTGGAATCCAAGATACGAGTTTCATTTTGTCTCATCTTTAACATAATTAAGATACTCTTTTAGGCCTCCAATAATTGGCAGAACAATGATATCTGGTAGATCATAAGGATGGAGTTCCTTTATCCTTTGTATCGTTTTATCTACATTTTTGTCTGTTGTTTTTGCTATTAAAACGCATTCACTGTCTTCTTCAATTTTTCCTTGCCACCTGTAAACCGATTCTATCTTTGGGATAATATTAACACATGCAACTAGTTTTTCTTCAACTAATGAATGCGCGATTTTCTTTGCATCTTCTATATTGCCCGTTGTAGAATAGATTGCAGCAACCATCTTTTCATCCTTATAATTAAAAGCAGTTTTAAGATTTTGCATTGATCAGGTATTGTTTCATTTCTAGATTGGCAATAGCCTTTTTTATTCCTTTATGAGGGCCATAAAAAAGATGGCTTTTACATAAACAATCACTACTACCAAAACCAGAAAGTATAAACAGTTCTTTCTCCAATGTTTTTGCAATAAAACACTCCTCCTTGACCTCGCTTTGTTTGTAAAAAACGTTTACAATTTTTGCATGGTTCAGCAGATAATCAATGTGCCAATGCATCTTTTTTTGTTTTCTAAGATGTCGTTGTATTCGTTGGTCCAATCCGTTTAACGCTGAGCCAGCATATATATAGAAACCTTTTTTGAAATCTATTTTTCCTAATTTACCTACGGGGATTGTTTCAGTATTTTTTAGTTCCATTAGTAAAAGATAGCTGCCTCTCATTTCTCAATCCACTACAAAAAGAGAATACTTTGCATTATTTGAATAATTTATTATAAGATTGGCATATTTTCTTTCAAATATGAGCGATCACAATTCTAAATTTATAGACATCGTATCTCTAGAAGGGGCAAAAATTGAAATACAAAAGATAGGGAGTGACCCTAAAAGTATTGAAATTATGGCGCCAAAAGCGATTTCTAAAGTCATTAAAGTAGAAAACGTATTACTTCAAGATGCAATTATTATCAAACAGGACATGCTTTCAATAGGAGGAGAAGTAGCTATTCCCAAGGATGCATTTGAGTTAAAAGAGAAACGTGCCAATATTCTTGTCATGGGGACAATTAAACAATTACATGAACTTGTTGAAAAGCTCAATAGACATTATCCTAGAATAAAGAATATTGCAAAGGAATTATTAGTTTTATTAAACGACATATGTTAGTAAGCCCAAAAAGACATTAACTATTATTTTATTCTGATTTGGAGAGACTATGGATAATCCAGTTTGCCCTATTGATTTTAGATATGGAAGGAAAGAAATAAAAGAAGTCTTCGGTGAAAAAAACAAACTTCAATATTTGTTAGATGTGGAGGCTGCACTGGCTAAAGCCCATGCAGAAGTTGGTAATATCCCGAAAAAAGCTGCTGATGAAATTTCTAATAAAGCCTCTGTTAAGTTTGTTAAAGTGGAAAGAGTAAAAGAAATTGAAGATGAGACTAGACATGACATAATGGCGATAACAAAAGCTCTCAGTGAAGTTTGCAGTGGTGATGCAGGCAAATATGTTCATCTAGGTGCCACGAGCTATGATATCGTTGATACAGCTAATGCCTTACAATTTTCAGAAGCAACAGAATTCATTAAAAAAGAGTTAAAAGAGCTTAGGAAAAGTTTGGTAAGCCTTGCAAAGAAACACAAGAAAACAATTATGCATGGAAGGACCCATGGGCAATTTTCTATCCCAATTACTTTTGGCTTGAAAATGGCTGTTTATGCCATGGAAGTTGACAGACACCTAGAACGCATGCATGAATGCAAATCACGCGTCTTAGTTGGCAAAATGTCTGGCGCAGTGGGCACTGGCGCTGCCATGGGTAAACACGTCTTAAAAATTCAAGAGTTGGTAATGCAGGATTTAAAACTGGGAATAGAAGAAGGAGCGACCCAAATTGTTGGAAGGGATAGATACATAGAGCTTTTGTCAACTCTTTCAAATATTGCTGCTAGCATGGAAAAATTCGCAACGGAGATTAGAAATCTTCAGAGAAGTGAAATAGAGGAAGTTGCAGAGGCGTTTGAATCTAAAAAACAGGTTGGTTCTTCAACGATGCCACATAAAAGAAACCCAATTGTGTCTGAGCAGATCTGCGGACTTGCTAGAGTTGTAAGAAGCCTTATTATACCTGCTTATGAAAACGCAATTCAGTGGCATGAACGGGATCTTTGTAATTCATCGTCTGAACGTTTTATTTTACCCCATTCCTTGATACTTACAGACTGGATTGTCTATCAGATGAATAACGTATTCAAAAATCTTCAAGTCAATCTGGATAGAATGCTGGAGAATCTTGAAAAATCTAAGGGTCTCCCCATGGCTGAAGCTGTAATGACAAAACTTGTTGAGAGAGGAATGGGACGTGGAGATGCACATGAACTTGTCAGAAAATGTTCGATTAAGGCATCTGGTAAAAATAAGGAATTGCTAATTGTTTTATTGGAAGATAAAAACATTTCTAAATTACTGAGTAAGAATGAATTAGAAGAGGTTATAAACCCAAGAAATTATTTGGGTGCATCTGATAAAATCGTGGATAATATTATTAAAAAACTGACGAGATAAGTTGTCAATGTAGATAACGTTTCAGATCAGAATATTGATAAAATTATGTGTTTTTCGGAGCTCATTTGTGATAGAGTCGTTTTGATAATAAGTAGATTACATCGAAATAACCATAAATACCATGTTATATTCTACTTTTTGATATGGATAAATTACAGATATTGACAAACAATGTTGAAGAAGTAGTGACAAACGAAGAACTGAAAATTGTTTTAAGCAAAAAAAAGCCAAAGGCGTATATCGGTTTTGAGCCATCTGGTTCGGTTCATATTGGTTGGAAGATTTGTACAAATAAGATCAAGGATTTTATTGATTGTGGGTTTGATTTTACAGTGCTTCTTGCTGATTGGCATGCGTATATTAATGACAAGCTTGGTGGAGACATTGAAAAAATCAGGCTTTGTGGACGGTATATGGAAGATTGTTTTGCTTCCTTGGGCGTTGACAAGGATAGAGTAAAGTTTGTGTATGCGAGTGATTATGTAAGTAATTCTAAATATTGGGAGCTTGTACTTAGAACAGCAAAATCTATGTCTGTTGCACGTGTGAAACGTGCAATGGATATCATGGGTAGAAGTGCAGAAGAAGCAGAGAAAGATCTATCAAAGCTTTTTTATCCAGCCATGCAGGTTTCTGATATTTTTTATCTTGATCTGGATGTTGCATATGGTGGAATGGATCAACGTCGTGCACATATGTTAGCCAGGGAAATTTCTAAAAAACTTGGTCGTAAGACTCCTGTTGCCATGCATACACCATTGTTAACTGGTTTGCAGGCTGGTGGACGTATGGATCCAGTTGAAACAAAGATGAGTAAGAGCAAACCTGACGCCATGCTTTCAATTCATGATGACCCTGTCAGCGTTAAGAAGAAAATGAGCAAAGCGTTTTGCCCTGAGAAGCAGATTGAAGGAAATCCTGTGTTGGAGATCTGTAAGTATGTCGTTTTTCCCGAGTTAAAAGGTGAACCGTTTTTGATTGAACGGCCGGAAAAGTTTGGTGGAAATCAAGAGTTTAATTCATATGAGGATCTGAAAAATGCTTTTGTTGGTGGTCTTCATCCTCTTGATTTAAAGAATGCTACAGCAAGTTATGTGAATAAGATTCTTGAGCCTGTTCATGCGTATTTTGAAAAACATCCAGAGAATTATAATAAGATGAAGGAATTAGGAATCATATCTATCTGACGAACGATTTTCGAGAGAGAAACAATAGTTTTAACGAAATTGGCACCAACCGATTTTTAATCACCACGAAAATCAGTATGAAGGGAGAAAAGAAAAATGAACGTTTGTTCAATCGCCGCTCCAATGCGAGTGACTTTTTCTCCCTTTTCAATAATATTATTTATTGGCGAGCGAGTTGGCAAAAATTGAATATCTACCAAATTTCTTTTGTATAAGTATTTCCAAGGTATATTGTCATGACAACCAATAAAAAAAAATTTGGTGATTTTCGTTAAAATAAATGTTATCATTAAAAATTTATGCGAAATAACATTCCCTTATAAAAAAATTATCTATAATCATTTAAATGTTAGGAATTATTTTTTCTTGTATCTTTCTTTTTGATTAAAGAATACAACCGATGCATATCCAGCATATACTTTTGCAGAATGTTTTTTACCTTTTGGAATGAAAAATCTATCACCCTTTAGATAGGAATGTTTAACCCCATCTTCCCAATAATCGACCTTTCCTTCTAGTATAATTTCCCATTGACTTTCATGTGAATGTTCGGGTATCTTTGCATCTTTTTTAAACTCCATAAAAATGATCTGATAGTTATCCCCCTGAGATAGATAAGCTTTTACTCCTTCTAAAGGAATATTTGCCTCAGGAAGATTTAAAATAGGTTCTGGAAAAATACTTGTCATGATTTTCACTCCCTTGCTCATGTAGTATATCATTCATTATTTATATCTATGCCTTGATTAGTCAGTTTCTCTTAGAAAAAATGAATTTAGGCGCAAAAACGAATTTAAGTGTAGATAGGATGTATTTATGTAGAAAAACTAGCTCTTGAAGAGATGTGGGAAGAACTCAATATGTTTAATGGGCTTCTTGGGGACAGTGAAATTAGAACAATTAAAAAAGAATAGATCACTGAATAAAAATAACCTCTTTAGATTTTATACGTATTTCTCCTACATAAACTCCTTTGTTTTTACTAAAACTTTGTTTCAGTAAATGTTGTTGTAAATCTCACTCCTTCAATTGATCTGATTTTATTTACCACAATAGCTCCTAAGTTATCGAAATTATCTGCTTCGATTTTTGCTAGTAGATCATATTCCCCAAAGAGAGGATGTAATTCAACAATCTCTGGTACCTTAGAGAGCTCCTTGTATACCGCTTGTTCGTGTGCAGTTACAGCGGTTATTAGAACAAAACCTACGGCCATATGTACTCCTCTTTATCACTAATTTCACAAAGTTTATCGCTTTATAAAACCCCCGTTTTTGGTTTTTGGGGAGGATAAAAAGGGATTTAGAAATAGTTATGGAATTTTTGAAAATTCGTTGAGGTTCTTGGTAAGTAAAGTTTTATTTGTCCGTTTTTGATTTCCCAGCGTATCGAATAATTTATTACCATAGTCATGTCCAGGAAATACAATCAAATGATCTGGAAGAGGCATAATCTTCTCTCTGAGTGTTCTGAACATTTGTTTTAGATTACCTCCAGGTAAGTCTGTTCTTCCACAATCTCCGATAAATAATGTATCTCCAGTTAACAATGCTTCATTATCAACAAGTATACATATACCACCAGGAGTGTGACCTGGTGTTAATATGAAATCGAGGCACACCTCACCTAGTTTTAATCGGTCGCCATCTGAAACAGTTATATCTACTTCAACATCCATTTTTGCCCCATCGGATTCTGAGGCTACTATACTTGAAGGAATTGAATTTTTAATCCTTTTGCTTTCACTTGAATGATCACTGTGATAATGAGTGTTTATAATATATTTCAATTCCAAATTTTTAGATGATATAAATTCAAGCGCTCTGGAGGCATCAAAGCCAGGGTCAACAATTGCTGATTTCCTACTTCTCGGACAGTATATAATGTAACTAAAATTATCAAATCCAACTCTAATTTGCTCTATAGCCGCCATAATTACCACTTATTTAAACTATAATATATTTTAAATTCTCTCCCTCACAAATTTTCATAACATCTTTTTCTTTAAAAAACCAATCTTTTTTGGTTTGCGGGAGGATAAAAATGGGATTTGACTACTTTATCAGTTTTTTAAGGGTTGTAAATTTTTTGCATAAGATATACATCTAAACGCTTACCAAATTTTAGACCAACCTCTTTCATAATTCCAATATGAAAGAACCCTACAGATTCATGAAGATGAATGCTTGCCTCATTGCCCTCCGTTATACGAGCAATCACTGTATGAAGACCCGCTTTTTCACCTTCTTGGATACTTGCTTCTAACAACTTCCTTCCAATTCCTCGTCCTTGATTTTCTTCCAGTACATAGAGTGAAAGTTCAGCGGTATCAGAGTATGCACATCGATCAGACCATTCACTAAGAGCTGCCCATCCAACAATGATCCTGTCCTTTTCTGCAATTAAAATTGGATTTTTTGGACCATGATCCATAAACCATGCTTTTTGTTCTTCAAGAGTTTTTAATTGAGTATCAAACGTAGCCACTGTTTTAAGGATAGCTTCATTATAAATCTCAGTAATAGTTTCTAAATCCTCCAAGGTTGCTTGTCTTATCGTTATCAAATTTAAACTCCCATAACGTTCTTAATAACTTCTAGTTCTTTAAAAAACCAATCCTTTTTTGGTTTTTGTAGGAGGATAAAAATGGGATTGAAAAAGGTGTTTTACCTAGAAGAATCTGTGACAGTAATAGTTCCTACCTAAAAATACCGAGCGAAATCATCTTGATTTTTAATATTAACTTTCTTTTTAGTGCTTTTAACATCTTCTTTCTTTTTCATACTATATTCTACTTTGTTCAAACAATTATTTAAGCGATATTGTACAACTATTACCCTTTTGCTTTCATTGAATCATATTATCAAAAGCTGTTTGCCACAGTAGGGGCAACGCTTCAGCTGTGTATAGAATATTTTTTTACATCCGATACATTGATATTCAATCATAACGACACCCACTTTTATCCTGACATGAAA
>JAUXAU010000058.1 GCA_030619765.1 Thermoplasmatota archaeon | reverse complement strand
ATGTTCTATCTTGCGTTGTTCTTTTACTGTGATTGGGTCGACAATCCAACGTTTAGGAAATTGGAGATTTCACTCCACTCGATTCAATGTTTAGAGACTTCACTTTTTCAAAGTGGAGTCATTGAATCGAAACCATCATTTCTAGCGAATATTGTTATCTAGAATTAAGACAAGAGTAGTGGCTGTGATGGTGACTGTGGGCAGTGATGAACTTATCTAAATTTACGGAGTTTGCATAGAGATATTTATCATCTGCCCCTAGATAATCACCAAAAATTTTTGAGTAAACACCATATAGCCTATGCTCTCTTTCGTTGAGCTTTCTCAGCTTCCAGTTTTGATATCAGATTATATAGTTGTTGTTTAGTGTTGTTAGACCTTTTAAATCTATGTCTATGTGGACAATTTTCATCGAAAACCGCACAATTCTTATCTTTGTCATAGATTATGGGGTACAATTTGCATCCTTCAGGCCTATGTTCATAAATTGAGCAGCTTATGCTGTCATGAAAAACACATCGTCCATTGTTATTTTTCAGTTGTAGGCAGCCCCTGTTTTTGCTAACGAAAAATTTTGTGTCAAATCCCAACTCTTTTATCCGCTCGATATCCGCATTTGATAAAATCATATTGGTGTCTACACAACATTGAATGCATTTATAATCCATACAACAACTATCCATATTACCAGTTGACTACTACATTTCTATCGATTTAAAAAAGTTCCTATCCAATAATCTTCTAACTTTCTACCGATTTTTATGCTGCAGAATAATGTTTCACAATTTTTTTGTTTTCCTTCATTTTTTTCTATTTTTCTATAGTTTTTCCTTGGTTATCGCCCTCAAACTTTTTAAACATAGTAAAAGTATAATATGTTAGACATACTAATAGATTCGATGTTCAAACCCCGATGCGGGTATAATTATTTTTTTAGATAACTAAATCTCTCACTTTTTGGATTTTCCTTCTTTGCTCCATTCTGATGCTATCTTCTTGCCCCATTCACCAACAATGTCCTTGAATCCCCATCCAAATGCCACGGCAATAGCAGCGGCAACTCCCCAGGCCAGCGGCTGTAAAAACGTGTAGATAATCGATGTATCAATTTTCCATTGATCAAGAGTGATTACGATTACTACCAGTATCAAGATTACTCTAAAAACAAATGATATTACATCAGCGCCTGCGACCTTATACTCTTTAATAGTGCTTCTGATGAATGCCACAATCCATTCAACAGCTACAAGTCCAATGATTAAGACAAGGATACCTGCTATCAGATTCGGCAGATACAAGAGCACAAGGTTGACAAAGTTGCTTAGCATCTCAATTCCGAGAATATCGATAGCAATAAGTATGAATATTACGTAGAAGAAAATCGAGATAAGCGTTCCAAACAATCTTTCAAATGTTATATTTAGGATTGCCAACATTCGATTTATTAATGGGCTTTTAGATAGTTTATCACTAATCTTTGCTCGCTCTAAAAGTTTTCTTATGCCTCCTCCAACAAGTTTACCAATGATATAGCCAATTATGAGAATTATAATTGCTGCTATTATGTTTGGCAGGAAGGCTATCATTGATTGTATAGCATTATTCAGTCCGCTACTAATTGCATCTGTAACTGATTCTAAAACCATATTTTTTCACTCCCCACAATATAGTAATATGGATATCCCCTGCTTATAAAAATGTTTGGTACATGATTTGTGAGGGGAAAGGAATTTGTTTTCAAAACTCAAAATATCGATGGTATTTTCAATTTTTTACCGGTAAATTGCAGTTCCCTTCCCGACGGGAGCATAATATTCATTAACATGGTTACTTTATAGAAGAAAAACTCCGATTTTGATAAATTCATGCGAATAGAACAGCATAATTTGATGAATGTGAGGATGATTGAAGGCGGTACAAAATGTGACGTTGTTACATATTCCCTTGCTCTTTTTAGAATCAAAAATGAATCGAATATTTTTTTAAGAGACCTGACATTACAAAATACAGATTGTTGTAATTGCAGGGGAGTAACTTTGGAGGATAGGTTACGATTTTCCATTGAAGAAGAGGTTATGGTTTCTTTCGAAGAAAAACATGATAGTGAATGTGTTGTTTTGGTGGGAGTTTTATGAATGGTGAACCTGATATTATGAAAATGTTGAGTGAAGAGGAAAATGATGTATAAAAGAGGAGCGGGAAAATGGAAGAAAAACCAGTTGAAATAAAACAAGTAAGCGAAAGAGAGATATGGATAGGAGAAAGTAGATTTTATCTTGGTGAGGATAATATAATTTATAGTACCATCGTTGGAGACATTGATGCCGAAATGGCAATTGCATTTGATGAAGCTACTTTGAAACTCATGAATATGGTTGAGGGGAAAGTAAATGTCTTTACAGATGATAACAAAGCTGGAACGCCATCGTCAGAAGCAAGGAAAATAATGCAAGAATTTATTATGCATGAAAAATACGGAAAACTTGCTATTTTTGGACTTCATCCAGTTGCAAGAGTACTTGCATCCTTTATTATGGGAGTTACCAAGAAAGAAGATGTGCATTTTTTCAAGTCAAAGGAAGATGCTCTTGCGTGGCTTAAAGAGTAAAAAGGGGTATGAATAATGGATAAAACTTCAGAGAAAGACCGCATAAGCGAAATGATTGACGCAATTATGAGGGTTGCAAGGGGAGATTACTCTGCCCAAATTGAACGTTCAGGCAGAGATGATGACCTTGATTCGCTTGCTGTGGGCATAAACATGATGAGTAACGACATTGAAAGGGATATCACTGAGCGGAAGAAAGCAGAAGAAAAAATAAGAGAGCAGAACATCCAACTGAAGAAACTGGATGAGCTGAAAACAGCGTTTCTCAACGTAACATCTCATGAGCTGCGTACTCCGATGACATCGATAAAGGGTTATGTTCAGATGTTGTTGAATCAGATTCTTGGTGGGCTTTCTGATGAGCAGAGGCAAGGTCTTGATGTAATCCTTCGTAATACAAACCGCTTGGATGGCCTTATTCAGGATATTCTTGATGTTTCCCGTTTGGAATCAGGGACCATGAAATTTATTCCTAAAAAAACAGATATAGACACATTGGTTGGTCAAACCGTTGAAACAATGCAAGCATCTGCAGGTAGGAAAGAAATTACAATCAATGCAGATATAGAAGCAGACGTGCCGGGTTTGATAGTTGACGAGTTACGGATTAAACAGGTTATGACGAACCTTTTAAACAATGCGATAAAGTTCTCCCCAGATGGCACTATTATTAACGTTAAAGCCAGAAAAGAAAAAAATGATATCTTGTTTGAAATTCAGGATTTCGGACGTGGGATACCAAAGGACAAACAGGATAAGGTTTTTGAAACATTTTATCAGGTTGATTCTGGTGAGGATAGGAAGTTTGGTGGTGCTGGTCTGGGTCTTGCAGTCTCAAAGGGGATTGTTGTATCACATGGTGGCAGGATTTGGGTTGAAAGCAGAGAAGGCAAGGGCAGTACGTTTAGTTTCACTCTGCCACTAAAGCCTGTTAAGGATGTTGAGGGGAGGTTCAAAGCAATTGATATGTTTGGATTGGAAAAAACGGAGGAGGAAGAAAATGACTAAGGTCATGGTTGTTGATGATGAGATAGATGTTAGAAAAATGCTTGACCTTATGATGAAGAACGAAGGTTATGATACTGAGATGGCTGAGGATGGTTCTGATTTCCTTGAAAAAGTCGATAGCTTTAACCCTGATATTGTCACCTTGGATGTGATGATGCCTGGTCCAACGACTGTTGAGATTCTTGAGAAACTAAAGAAAAAGAAGAGCAAACCGAAGGTGATGCTGTTGACAGTCGTAAGGTTTGATGGGGACGAAAAGAAGATATTTGAACAAGGAAACGTCGTTGATTACATCAAGAAACCATTTGACATTGATGTGCTAATGGATGCTGTTAAGAAACATGAATAAAGCAGTGAACATAGTAGCAGCTTGCATGTATACACTGTTTAAATCAATATAATCAATTCGCTAGGTATTTTAATGTAAAACCTAAAATATCTTTGATATTTTCATTTTTTACTAGTAGATTGCAGTTCCCTTCCCGACGGGAGCATTTACTTCAATAACCATTTCCAAAAAGGGACAATCCTGAGTTTCTTATTATCCTCTTTAATATCTTCTTCTGCATCGAATGTGACAATAGTTCCTTCAGTTAGATTGAACTTATTCATCGCAGACTTCAGACCTTCAATTTCTCTTTTTCTTGTTGATGGATCTGACAGATTATCGGCAACTTGAAGCGCATGGGTAATAGTTCTACCTGATTTGATAATAAAGTCACATTCTTTTTTCTCTTCAAAATAGAAAATATCTTTGTGTCTTCTTTTTAATTCTAAAAAAACTGAATTTTCTAGGATTCTTCCTTTGTTCTTACTAAACTGAAATGAGATGGCATTTATCAGCCCTGTATCAATTGCATATATTTTTTTATCGTTAACAATTTGTTTTTTTATAGAGGGGTCATACTTATTTATTGTAAAAAATAAATATGCTCCTTGAAGAAAATCAACATAATTTTTTACCTTTGATGTATTACTGAATTCCAAGAGGTTTTTAAGATTATTAAAGCTTATTTTTTTACCAATATTACTGAGAAGAAACAAAGAAAGCTCTCTGAAATCTTTGTGATCTCGTATTTTGAATCTAACTAACAAATCTTTTATGATTATATCTTGATAAATCTGATTCAGTTCTTCAAAATCTTTTGATTTTACAATTTCTGGAAATCCACCAAAATGTAGATAATCGCTAATATGTTGTGATATGATGACTTTTTCTTTTGTAGTATAAATTTTTTTAATTCCAAATTTAGAAAATGAAAGATATTCCTTAAAACTAAAAGGAAATAATTCAACTCTTAGATTTCTTCCAGTGAGACTTGTTGCAATTTCTGAACTCAATAGAGTTGCATTAGAGCCAGTTACAAAAATCTTATACCCTTCAGTAAACAAACGTCTTGCAAATTTCTCCCAACCCTTTATTACTTGAATTTCGTCAAAGAAGAATGTTTTACTTTTAGGGTTAAAGCTAAGAAATGCTTCCAATAGAGTATTGAAATCATGATAGTTGAAATCTAATAATCTTTCATCTTCAAAGTTGATATAATTGTAGTGTTTGTAATGTTTTGATAATTGTCTCAGTAGCGTTGACTTTCCGCATCTTCTTACTCCTGTTATTACTATTATTTTAGGGGATTTTATAATGTTCTCGGAGAAATCTCTATTAACTATCTGAATGTCTTTCTCAAAGATTTTTCTTTGCTCAATAATTAGTTGGCTTAATATTGTTTTTTCCATGTAATAAGATATACCTTTCATAATATATATATTTTACTAAAATATACTATCACCAAATTTTAGATTTTACTAAAATATACTATTTGTGAGTTGGAACGGAAAAAGAAGTAATTTTTTAGGAAAAAATTAGCCCTCCATAAAAATCAGACTTGGCTTATTTCAAAAAAACTCTCCTAAAAATCCATCCTGTTGATCTATACAATTCCCGACGGGAGCACTCTTGCATCCAATTCGTTTTGAGCGGTAAGGAACTCAAAGTCAGCATCTTCAAAGAATATCTTCATAGCAAAACAAATATCAGGGTCATCATCTACAGGCAATATCTGTTTATTCATTATTTTCATCTCCAAGCTTCAAAATAAAAGAGGTATTTCCTATGGTAAATGCACAAAAAAGGAAAAAGAGAGTTTAGGTGGTCCAGTGATAGCCAAGCATGTGGGGTGCTGGTCCCATAAGACTCATAATTCTTCCGATAAACATGGTTGCATTGTGGAATAAAAAGCCTACGATTGGTGCCTGTTGTCCACCGTTTGCAGTCACTCTTCCAACTAGTAAACCCCTTCCAAAGTATCCTGCAATTGTTCCAACTTGTGTTTCATTTAAATCATACAAGTTTCCAAAAAGTCTACCTCGATTGTGTCCTTGGTAAACTCCAACCATATATCCATGAGCAGTGAAATTCCATTCTCCATTAATTTTTTTAAGACCGCCCAAAGCACCAACAAATTCACCAGTCCAATCTACACTGGTTGTAGAGTAAATTTTTTCAACGTTCGACATTTTATTCTTCAGAACGTCAACCGTAGGTATGGGAGCTGCTGTTGCTACTGACATACTTGCAAACAAAACACATACTGCCAAAATAGCTAAGACTTTCTTCATATTTTTACCTCCCTATTATTATTTTTATAGTTTATTATCATGAAACTATTATTAAATTTTTTCCCAAATTATTCCCAAATTCAATGCTATTCCATACTAAGATACAGCAAAATGATCAATGCAAGGGTTTCAAACATGTTGGGAAGAATTCCATACAAACTCAGATTTTCTCCAAGGGAAACTGGGAATAAAATAAGCGAAAGAATAGATTGTACAAAGAGAACACCAATAAACAATAGGAGTCCTAACATAAAACTCGATTTTGTCTTCCGTAATGAATCGGCATATATCCAAAACAACCCTAACAGAAGAGCAATGTTTATGCAAAGAATACTCATGCTTAATGTATATAACGTCCCAATTAAGTTGAGAACCCGTTGATTAGCACCTTGATATTTTTCCCTAGCATAGTTCATGCTAACTCTAGATATAACAAGGCCAACAATCATTCCAACAATCAACAATACTATGATAATTGCTATTGCCTTTGCCTTTGGATCCATTTGCTTTTTATATGGAATATCACTCATATGTTTTTCACCTTTTAATTGTTCTTCTTATTTTATTTGTTTTTTCCCAATTTGTTCCCAAATCTCTTTAAAAAGTTCTACATGTTCTTCTAACATATCTGATGGAAAGTAGATCTTTCCATATCCGCTACCAGTGGAGGTAGCAAGTCTATTTTTTTCAAGTACTTGAAGATGATGACGAATTGTTTTATAATCTAAATCTAAAACCTTAGAAAGTTCATTGGCATTATGTGGTGTTTGAAACAGTTCTTCAAGTATTCTCCCACGGTTTATTCCACCAACAGAGCCAGCAAGAATCCACCACAGAAGTCTTTTAACTGCATTCATCAGGGATAACCTTACAAAGAAAATATAATGTAATCTTAAAAAGATTTATAAATAATTCATTTTAGTATTTGACACAATCACAATATTAAACATTTTTACACAAAAAAGATGTTGTAAAAATAGGTGCCTCATATATCTTGAAAAAACATCGTTCAACAAAATATTTCAAAATACTTATCTATAGAGTTTTTGATTTGGGTTCTAACAACATTAATTATAGCGGAGGATTTCGTTGGATTACACCATATGGTTAATTATCGGAGGAGCAGGCGCTATCGCTTTTTACATGGCCTGGAGTATTGGTTCCAATGATGTCGCTAATTCTATGGCCACTGCAGTTGGTGCAAAAGCAATTACTTTTAAACAAGCTGTAATAATTGCAGGAGTTCTAAATATAGTTGGTGCAGTATTTGTCGGCAGTCATGTTACAGATACTGTAAGAAAAGGGATTGTTAGCACTACGGGTATTGACAATCACACATTATTATTAGGATTTGTTGCTAGTCTACTTGCCGCTGCTATTTGGGTTACTCTCTCAACATGGAGAGAAATGCCAATTTCAACTACACATTCAATTATTGGAGCACTACTGGGTTTTGGTCTTATTGCTGGTGGAACATCTACCGTCATCTGGGGCAAGGTTGGTTCTGTTATCACTAGCTGGGTACTTTCTCCTGTTGTCGGCTGTATCCTTGCATTTTTTATTTTCAAGATCATCGTAAAAACTATTTTTGCAAAAGATAAACCTGTTGCTGCTGCTAAAATTGTTGGACCAATAATTTTTGGTTTTACAGCATTTTTGATTGCTTCATCATTGTTTTTAAAAACTCCATTAAGTGAAAATTATGGTTTTTCAGATGTTGATGGACTCATCATAGCAGCAGCTGTATCTGTAATTGTTGCATTACTTGGGATGATTTTACTGCGAAAAGTAGAAGCAAAATCTAATGACGATCATGCTGCATATAGCACTGTTGAAGGAATTTTTAGGAAACTACAGATTGGAACGTCGTGCTATGTTGCATTTGCTCATGGGGCAAATGATGTAGCAAATGCAATTGGTCCTGTTGCCTCAATAATCCCACTTGCACAAGGTATTGGGTTAGGTTCAGAAGTTGAAGTTCCTGTCTGGCTTTTGGCACTTGGCGGTATCGGCATATCTATTGGGTGTATGACTTGGGGTCGTCGTGTTATGCGGACAGTTGGCAGCCGTATAACAAATCTTACAAACACAAGGGGCTTTAGTGTTGATTTCGGAGCTGCGACAACTGTTCTTATTGCATCAAAACTTGGTATGCCAATTTCCACGTCTCATACCGTAGTTGGTGCAGTAATTGGCGTTGGTCTTGCAAGAGGTCTTGAAGCAGTTGATCTTAATGTTATCAAAAAAATTATTGTATCTTGGTTGTTAACGTTACCAATTGCTGCTGGCACTTCAGTAGCAATTTTTTTATGTTTGAGAACAATAGTAGGATAGAAATATAGGTGAAAAAATGGGACAGAAAAAAGATCATTTCAGGGCGCCAATTTCAAATGCACTTAGGAGAAAATCTCCATTTGGTCAATTATTAGACCACATGGGCAAGGTCAAAGAATGTATCAATATTTTAGGAAATGGACTGATTAAATATTATAAAGGGGATTACAAAAATTTTTCTGAGTTGGCTGAGAATGTTTCAAAACTTGAACATGAAGCCGATATTATTAAGCGTAACCTACGAAATCACCTTCCATCCTCGCTTTTTATGCCTGTTGATAAAGGCAAGTTTATGTGGGCCTTACGTGAGCAAGATAAAATCCTTGATCATGCTGAAAACCTCGTACGTATGCTAAACATGCGCCATACAGAAATTCCGAAGGAATTGCAGGACGTATTTATCGATCATACAAAGTTAGTTATGAAAACAGTGGGTGCTATGGAGGATGCAGTTGATAACATTCGAGACTTGGTTGAAACAAGCTTTGTAAAACGGGAAAGAGAACAGACAAAAGAATTAATTCGTAAAGTTCACAAATATGAGTGGGAAGCCGATCAAAAGAAATATGAGATGACCAAAGGAATATATAAACTTGAAAAGAAAATAGACCCTATGGACGTGTATCATCTTCTTAAGATTGCTGATTGGGTGGATGATATTGCAGATCACGCTGAGAATGTTGCTGATTGGCTGAGATCGATGATTGCACGTTAATTTTTGTTTCGTAACAAGCATTAAAAAGTCTATCAAATATTCTGATTATTGGAGTAATAGCTATACTGGAGAAGATTAAGTTGAAAGGGGAGATAAAACTTGTTATTATAACCGTTGTCATCTTACTACTTGCTATTCTTTTTGCCAGCAGTGTATCAACGCGAACTAAGATCAAACAAAAAGGATCAGATACCATGCTTGAAATAGCTCAGATATGGGCAGAGGAATATGTAAAAGTAAACGATAATGTCACCTTATCAGTTTCTGGGGGAGGATCTGGTACTGGGATCGCGCAGATGATCAATGGGCAAATCGATATTGCTGATGCCTCACGTCCCATTAAAGAATACGAGATTGCTATTGCACAGACGCAAGGTATCGTTCCAGTTGAGTTTAGAACATGCCTTGATGGCATTGCAGTTATTACAAACAATAACATCAATATTTCTGAAATTTCTTTTATTCAATTACGCGGTATCTACAATGGCACCATCAAGAATTGGAATGAACTTGGAGGTCCTAACCTCAAAATAACAGTCTACGGGAGACAAAGCAATTCTGGCACATATGTGTTTTTCCAGGAAAATGTATTGGATAACGATGATTATAGAACTGACATGCAACCGTTGAACGGCAATTCACAGATTGTTGATGCTGTTGCTGGCGATGATGAAGGAATTGGATATGTCGGTGTCGCATATGCTGAAAACAGGGCATCAGAGCTGAACATACTCAAAGTCAAAGAAGATGAAAATGCATCGGCTTTTCTCCCAACTATGGAAAATATTGCCGCTGGTGATTATCCCATCTCTCGATATCTGTACATTTATACAAATAATAATCCAACAGGTGAAATTGCTCAGTACGTCAGATGGATTCTAGATGAAAATGGGGGACAAAAGGTTGCAGAAGATTTAGGATTCATTCCATTACCCCAATATATTGTTGAAATAGAACTGGAAAAGATCATATGAAATTCAGCATATCCAATCTACGAAAATATGATCACAAAAGAATCCGAAATATCAAAGACAAGGTTATAAGAAAGATACTTCTTGGATTTGGTCTAACAGCAGTAATCTTCATTATTCTCATTCTGGTTTTTCTAATGATAGAAGGTTTGCCATTCTTTTTTGAAGGAGATGGTGTAGATTTTTTCACTGGCGATGTCTGGGATCCATCTTCCCCCAACACACCAAGATATGGTATATTGCCCATGGTTCTTGGTACGTTTCTTGTTACCTTAGGTGCTATCGTTATAGCGCTGCCTATTGGAATAGGATGTTCAATTTATCTAGCAGAGATTGCACACCCTAAAATCCGTGAAACGTTAAAACCCATTATTGAAATACTTGCCGGTATTCCCTCTGTTGTGTATGGTTTTTTCGCGCTTGTTATTCTGTCAACATGGATTGACAACTTCCTCAATTCAACAACCAGGTTGAATGCATTGACAGGGTCAATTATGCTGGCTGTTATGATGCTGCCTATTATTATTTCTCTTTCAGAGGATGCAATTCGTTCTGTCCCACGGGAAATGAAAGAAGCATCCTTGGCTTTGGGTTTATCAAAATGGGATACCATCCGTGGTGTGGTTATACCTGCTGCACTTTCAGGTATAACTGCTGCTGTTATTCTTGGTGTAGCCCGCGCAATAGGTGAAACTATGACCGTACTTATGGCAACAGGTAATGCACCAGTTATCTCGTTTGATATGTTGAGCTCGATGAGAACCATGACCGCTACCATTGCTATTGAGATGGGCGAGGTTCCCTTTGGTAGTACCCATTACCATTCATTGTTTGCTGTTGGTATTGTATTGTTTGCTATTACTTTCATTGTCAATTTTATAGCTGACCGTGTGATGAAACGATTTAGGGAGAAGTATTGAATGAAATGGAAAACGATTAAGGAGCATATTATTTATTCTCTTCTTCGACTTAGTGGTTTGTTTATTGTGTGCGCTCTTGCTATTTTACTTTTCTATATTTTATCTGGTGGAATTGGAAAGATAAGCTGGGAATTTCTGACAAATTTTCCAACAAATGGGATGACGTCAGGTGGTATCTTTCCTATGATAATAGGGACATTGTCTCTTATGATCTTGACAATGCTGATCGCCCTACCATTGGGCATATTTTCTGCCATTTACCTTGTTGAATATGCAAAACCTGGGAGGTTTACTAACGCTATTCGCCTAGCAGTCCATAACCTTGCTGGTGTACCCTCTATAGTATATGGCTTATTGGGGCTTGGGTTGTTTGTTGTATTCTTGGGATTTGGATTTAGCATTGTCTCAGCTGCATTTACTCTTGCTATTATGGTTCTACCCATTATTATTGCATCTTCTCAAGAGGCATTACGAGCTGTCCCTCAAAACATTCGTGAAGGAGCATTGGCATTAGGGTCAACAAAATGGGAAACAACATGCCATCATGTACTTCCATATGCTTTACCAGGCATGCTGACTGGTTCAATTCTTGCCTTAAGCCGTGCTGCTGGAGAAACCGCTCCCATTATTATGACTGGTGCAGCGTTCTATATGACGCACCTCCCCTCATCTGTTTTTGATGAATTCATGGCGTTACCATATTCTATTTATACGCTTGCAACACAGTCTTCAAATGTGGAGGCAACCAGACCTACGGTGTTTGGTGCCATTCTCGTGTTGCTGCTAATTGTGTTATGTATGAATCTAGTGGCAATTATTGTAAGAAATTATTATAGAAAGAAATATCGGTGGTAAGAATGTCTAAAGATATTGAAATAGAAACTCAGAGGCTCAGTCTTTGGTATGGTGACAAACAGGCCTTAAAAAACATAGATATGGAAATACCCGAAGAAAAGGTGACTGCTATAATAGGTCCTTCTGGCTGTGGAAAAACAACGCTTATTCGCTGTTTTAACAGAATGAATGACATTATAGAAATATGTCGCGTGAAAGGTAAGATCCTTATTGATGGAAGGGACATCTACGATAAAAAAATGGACGTTGTTGAATTGAGGAAAAACGTAGGCATGGTTTTTCAAAAACCAAATCCCTTTCCAAAAAGCATCTATGAAAATATTGCCTATGCTACTCGCATTCATGGAACAAAAAAGAAAAAAAAGTTAGGCGAAATTGTTGAAAAATGTTTGAAACAGGCTTTTCTCTGGGATGAGGTAGAAGATAGATTAGATGAATCTGCTCGTTCGTTATCTGGTGGACAGCAACAACGGCTTTGTATAGCTCGAGCACTTGCAATAGAACCTGAGATTATACTGATGGATGAACCCTGCAGCGCCCTTGACCCTATTGCTACTGCCAAGATTGAAGAACTCATTCGTTATCTTTCTAAAGAATATACAGTGGTTATTGTCACACACAATATGCAACAGGCTGCACGGGTGAGTGATTATACTGCATATATGTATCTTGGAGAAGTAATTGAATTTGGAAAAACAAAGCAGATATTCGAAAACCCAAGTGAGGAAAGCACTGAAAATTATATTACCGGAAGATTTGGATAATGGAGGGAACAAAAAATGCGATCTAAATTTGATGAGCAACTAAAAAAAATCAAAGACGATGTATTAGAACTGGGAGAACTTGCACAAAGAATGTTAAAAGATTCTATTGTTGCACTTGAGAATCAAGATGTAAAACTTGCTGCCAAAATCTATACTGATAAAAAGAAATTAATGAAGATGGACGATGATATTGAACATCGCTGTTTACAGGCTATTTCTATGTATCAGCCCATGGCTAAAGACATGAGGGTTATAGGGGCATCGCTTAAATTAATCACCTATCTGACAAGAATCGGAAGATACGGAAAAGATATTGCAAAGTTTGTAAAAGAATTAGTAGATAAAGCACATATTGTAAAGTTGGTAAGTATTCCCCATATGGGCGATATCGTAGATGGTATGATTTCTGATGCGCTAGGAGCATACAAGAATAAAAAACCTGTTGACATTCAATCGTTTGTTGACCGAGATGATGATGTAGATGCTCTTCGCGTTTCAATATTTAGAGAAGCACTTACGTATATGATGCAGGATAGTAAAAATATCGAACGATGCATGTATTATGTTATGATTGCTAGATATCTTGAACGATGTGCAGATCACGCTTGCAAGATATCTGAAAAAGTAAACTATATGGTGACCGGTAAAAGAGTTGAAATAAAATAATAGAAAAATAGTTGGACTTTAACTTATTTTTCTATCGATCCGATTACTTTCTTGGCTAAAAATTCGCGTATCTCCTCAGGTTTAATAGTATCTATGCCAAAATACTCAGGAAATAATTTTGTGGTCGTAAGCATCTCTGTTGTTCCATGTTTTTTTGCATTGATAAGTTTCATAGCAGAAAGCTCGTCAACATGATCATAGACCTTTGGGCCAATCATCCTTCTCAGATTTGATTGTTTAACGGGCTGATGAAAGGCAATGAGAGCCAAGGTTTTCAAATGATGGCTTTGTATCTCAGGTTTTGCAACCATCACTGACTGGTCAAAGAATTTCTTCTTCACCTGCATTGTATATTTATCGCCGGCTTTAATCACTTCAATAGAAGTTTCCGTCTTCCGCTCAACATTATACGTTTGAATAAGGTTCTCCAATGCGTCTGTTACTTTCTTTTTTGAGAGCCCACTCGCCTCTTTAATCTCCTCAATACCTACTGGCTTACTCGCAGAGAACAGAACAGATTCAACAAGACGTTCTTCTCTTAAGCCCATATGTTTACCCTCTTACGTATATCCTATCGTTTTAATATAGATTTCTCCATAAGGAAATTTACGCTGATATATTCTAATTTTTTTATCATACGCAAGGAATAGGACCGAGAGAAAGGCCTTTATGTATTCCTCAGAGTCGGTTTTTTCACAAATACTACTCAAACTCATGGATTTTTTTGGAAAGTGACAGATTTTTTCCCAAACCAAAGCAATATCCTCTTCAAGATAATCTTCATGGGCTATGCCATTCATTTTTTTGCGTGCTTTTTCAGCAAGTCTCTGTCGTTCTTCTCTTCGTAATTTATCAACAAGCTGAAACTCTTCAACATCTTTGCGAGCCCGATCAAAAGCACCTAAAAGCTCAATGAGAGTAATCTTTCTTTTTGAATCTCGTCGAATAGGTTCTTCAAGTGGAGGGCGTGGACTTTTCATAACAAGATTTGTATAAGAATAGCCGTCATCACTTCTAAGCCACGCACCTGTTGGTATGTCCTCCCAGCCAAAATCTAGCTCCTCTTCTTCCTCCTTTGCCTCCATGTTGACAACGAGATCGTCGCTTTGCATACGAAGTACTTTCCAGGCCATATAAATAATACGCCCTGCCGTCATCAAATCAATTCTCTCCTCTTTTGCTTTCTTGAGATACATAGAGGAAAAACTGACGAGGTCGATGTCCCACGGGTTGAGATGTTGATTGAGCACCAAATCAAAGGCAAGATGAATAGAACGATCAAAAGGATTTGTTAGAGTGAGATGTTCTCTTTCACTTGTCCTCTTGACTATATCAAGATATTGATTAATGCGCGACATGTCATTATCTTCATCAATGAGTGCCTTGTGAAACAGTAGATGGTTGATGACTTCGTCATTTATTTCTATGGTTACGCGCCTCCCTTAGCAAGTATCTCACCTTTCGGACCAACTGATTCAGGATCGATATCTCCTATCATCTCAGAAATGCCGGAATCATGCATAGTCACGCCATAAATGTGATTTGCTTCTTTTAAGACAATCTTACGTAAAGAAACATTAATGAACTGGGAGTAACTGGCTTTCTGTTTTATCATGCGGGAAACGATTTCAGCATTGACACCATCAAGAAACATATCAATCTCATCAAGAACATAGAAGGGACTTGGATCATACTGTTGGATAGCAAAGATAAACGCAAGAGAAGCAATACTTTTTTCACCACCGGATAGAGCAGATAAGCGCAACACTTTTTTACCATGCGGTCGTGCTTTTATGGTAAGACCATGGTCAAAAATATGTTCCTCGTCTTCAAGCAGGAGTTCAGCTTCTCCATCTTCAGAAAGCTGCGAATATATTGACTTAAAATTCTTATTGATCTCATCAAAAATTTCAAAGAATCGTTCTTTCTTCTTACTCGTGACCTCATTAACAAGTTTGATAAGGTTTTTTTTCTGATCTTTGAGATGTGATACATCCTCATCGAATTTCTTCTTCCGTTCTATTTGATGTTCATATTCTCCAAGAGCCCTCATATTGACAGGTTCTAATTCTTGCATGTTTTCTTCAATAACACGTATTGATTCTTTCAATGATTCAATAGTGGGCAGTTTCTTATCAGTGATTTCAACGTTATATAACGCGATTTCTTGATCCAATTCTTTTATGGTGCCCTCAAGCGTAGGCAACCGATATTTTGATCGAGAAATAAGATCAATATATGATTCGGAACGAGTGTTGATCTTATCAAGTTCATTTTCAATGGACACTGTTTTCTTATAAATCTCATCTCTCTTCCCAACAAATTCCTTGGCCTTCCCAGTCATCTGCTCTTCAACAGTCATCAGTGCTTTGAGTTCATCTTTATGATGTGCCTGTGACTCTTTTAAGCCTTGTATTGAAGATTTGAACTCCTCAATTTCAGCATCATTTGATTCTATTTTCTGAGAAATTTCTACTTTTTTTTCTGAAATAAGCTCTGTCTTCTTTTGTAACGTTTCTTGTTCAGAGCGAAGTTTCAATAAATTCTCCTGTAATTCTGATACCTCTTCCTCAAGATCGCGTACTTCACGCGCAAGCTCTTTTTTCGAGGTTTTCAAAAGATGCTTTCCTTTTTCTTCCTTCTGTAAATTGAGTTCTTCTAATCGAGTTTCATACTCGGTAATAGTAGAAACAATTTCGTTTTTCTTAGAACTCAATTCCGTTTTTTCTTTCATCTTTGCTTCAAGATCTTTTGTTAAAACCTCAAGTTTTCCTCCATATTCCTTTTTTCGTACATCAAGATCCGGTACCTGTTTGTGTTGATCAATCTCAGCTTTAAATGATCCAAGGTTGCTTTCAAGTTCAGCAATTTCTTTCTTCAAGCCAGCGAGTTCTTCAGAAAGTAAATCCTGACTTTCAATTGCTGTATGTAACTGACGAGTCAGTTCATCTAACTTATTTCGATCAACATTTCCAAATGAGAGGTGAGTCTTGGGTGTGCTACCTCCGATCATAGCCCCACTAGACTCTATTAGATTTCCTTTCATATCAACGAGTCGAACACCGCCCATAAGACGGCGGGCATCGGTGAGTGTATCAACAATAACCGTATCGCCAAAGACATACCAAAATGCGCCTTTGTACTCATCATTAAATTTGACAAGATCAAACGCAAAACCATGAGAATGCTCATCTTTTACTGCCATGAGTGCTTTTGCTCTCGGCTTGCCTACAATCATTTTGTTTAATGGTAAGAAGGTAGCCCTTCCAAGTTTCCTTGTGGTTAAATAATGAATGGCATCGGCAGCAGCAACATCATCATCGACAACAATGGATTGCATCCGAGGGCCAGCTGCAATTTCTAGCGATGTTTCGTATTGTTTATCAACTTGAGCCAGTTCTGCAATAGTGCCGCAAATTCCTTTTAGTTCGCCAGAGTCACGAGCTCTAAGAATTGCATTTACTGCCTGATTATATTTTGCATGCACAGATTGCAGTGCATCGCACTCTGCTTGTAGTTTTGATTGTTCACGCTGAAGTTTAAGTATTGCTTTCTCCAAATCTGCCAGTTGCTCTGTTAATTCTGATTCTTTTTTCTTTTTGTGAAAAATTTGCTTTTCCAGATCCCTTATTTTTTTACTGCTCTCTTGAGTATCTTTATGAATTTCATCTGATTGCCAATCGATATCTTTTAATTCAAACTCATAGGCAGACTTTGTTTCTTGCATCTCGGCAATTTGCAATTCCAAGGCGTCGATGTTATCATTGAGTCTATCTCGTTTTAATTTGAATTCATGAATTTCACTTTGTTTTTCATTGTATTCCTCACGCATTTTTACGAGTTCTCTCGTCAGTTCCATGGATGTATCGTCAGATTGAGCAATTTCGTCTTTTAACTCTGAAAGATTTATTTCTTTTCCATCTAATTTTTCCTGCAGCTCTTTAATTTGATTGTTGATCTGACTGTTTTGAGATTGAAGCTCTTCGAGTTCTTTTGTAATCCCCTCCACAGTTAATTCGAGCTCTTTTTTCTCATTTTTAAGTTCTAAAATCTCATCTTTTGAATAGTTAATCCTTTCCTCTAACTTAATTTCCTCTGTCCTTAAAGAATCTATCTTTTCTTTGATTTCCTTTGTCTCATCCCCGCCAGCATCCCCGATTTTCTTTTCAATTCCTTCTAAGTCTTGAAGTAATTCAGTATGTTGCTTTTTTAGATCCTCTCTTTGAGTTTCCAGCACCTTTTGTTCAGTTTCGTAGGATTCAATCTGTCGGGTAATTTCTGCTATCTGATTTTCTACTTCCTGCTTTTTCTTGTGAGCAATCTTTGCTTTTGTTTCATAGAGTTTGTCTTTTAACTCTTTATAACGGTAGGCTGCGTCCCTATCTTTTTTAAGTTGTCGAGTTTGACTTGTGATTTCGTTTAATATGATCTTGATTCTCTCAAGGTTTTTTTCTACGCCCTCACGTTCTACCTCAGCTTTTTTAATGTCGTTGTCAAATGTACTTATCCCTGCAACGTCATCGATAATTCTTCTCCTATCAACAGAGCCCATCTTAACAAGACTGGTAACATCGCCTTGTTTGACAATGTTGTATCCATCGCCAGAGATACGTGCATGGGTAAGAACATCAACAAATTTTGAATACGAAGCAGAGCGGTTATTGATGTAAAAGTAACTGTAGTAGTTGTCAGGATCATCCTTTAATGGTGCCCGCCTAATCATTCTAGTAAGTATCACTTCGTCAGATTCAATAGGCATTTTTCTTTGAGAATTGTCAAACACTAATGAAACCTTACAGAATTTTGCAGGATTTTTGTGTTTTTTACCGCCGTTAAAAATAAGATCCGTGAGTCTTCCTGCGCGCATAACCTTTGAACTCTTGGGCCCCAAAACAAAAAGAATTGCATCCACAATGTTACTTTTTCCAGAGCCATTTGGTCCAGTTATAGCAGTAAAACCTGGGAAAAAAGGTACAACTAATTTTTTCCCAAAAGATTTGAAATTTTCCATCTGAACTTCTTTAAGGTACAGTTCCATCCCTTCCTATCATTGAAGGTTTATCTTACTCATATCATTGTAAGATTTGCATCCCATAACTGATAAAGAAAAACCGTATATAAAATTTTGGAGATAATTATTGATTGCTACAGAATGGTTGCTGAATAAAATTTAACCTACAATCTCACATAAAAACTGTAAAAACAACAGCTAAGCAAAGATTTACTCATATCCGCCGATTTTCAGGCTTGGATCTCCAAATAATTCCCACTGCTGTACCATTTTTACGTCCATCTTCGCCTCATCACCAAGGAATCTCTGTAGATAACCTGTCAGTGTTTCTCCGTGATTTTCACCAAGAATATCATAGTTTTCCTCGCCATAAAGCTGTAGAAAACGTAGTTCCAGCCAACCGTCTAACACCTCTAAGTAATCGGCTATTGAGTTATTATCTGAGTCGTCTTCTCCATGTGTCCCTAGTCCAGTGTTTGAAATAGTGGCAATTGCTCCTCCGCCAATTTTACTAGTAAGCCACCATGACCAACAATTAGGGACCCATTCGTAATACCAAAATCGGCCATTTAAGTAGTTCATAAATCCATATTCTTTGATGCCTCCTAAAATGTTTGACATGGTTACATCAAACTGACCATTATGGCAACCACCTACCACTACTATGGGGAGTTTTCTTCGGTTTCGTAAAAACATCATATCGTGTAACGTATAACCAGTAACCCACTCTGTACCATTTGGAGGAAAATGCGTAGACCAACTCCAAGGGCTCCCATGACCACAGAAATAAGCAAATCCAGATCCCTTATTCATGGCCTTGTTAACTGTCTTTCTATTGATATCTTGTTGCGATGCATAGATCTTCACTGGCATAAATCCTTGCATATACTCGATTGCTTTTTCAGATATGAGTTCACCTTCATTAAACTGATTGGCATCATTGTATGAATCTCCTGCAACAAGAAGTAAATTTTTAAACCATGCATCATCGCACTTATCTTTTTCATAATTTATTATCTTTTTAACCATGGTTTTAACTTCTCGAACGTTTCTGCAGGGAAGCCGCCCAAGGTAAACATCTGGATATAAATCCATCTCCTCCTTATAGGTTTCATTCCAAACAGCAAAGATATCATCGTGATTTGAATCCCAGCTTGAAAATATTCCACTGCCATCATAAATGTCTGCATAATATAAATCACTGATAAAGGACTGCTCTGCATATTCTTGTTCATCCGGAGGCACTACATGACTATATCTTACAGGCATATTCCATGAAGAGGTTTGACCTCTTATACCTCCCACAAGAAGAACATAGGTGATCCCCCAATATTCAACCGCGTTTTTAATGAAGTATTTTATTTTCTCTGCTTCATCTCTGCCATACCAAAACATTCTCTCATAAACCTCTTTTAATTCTATAAGTTTGGTTTTAACACCCATTGTGTTCTTATAACAAACAAGAGGTTGAAGATATCTTTTAAATTTAGAAGGGGCTAGTATTAACATATCATACACATTTTTATCTCCTAAAAGAGGCTCAACAGGTTCCACGTAACTTATATTAACCGTTATGTTTTGAATAAACCTGAGTTGGTTATACTCTGGATAATATCTTACAGGATAAACTCTATTCACGAAAAACGTTCTATGCTCACCATGGGACAACCCCCCGCCTGTATGATGAGATATCCAATCAGAGGGAAAAGGATCTAGATTTTCATACACGCTTGTCTCCATGATATTTTTTGAAGAATAATCGAGCAGATCATCATATATCGGTTTTGATGCGCAAGCCAGTTTTCCAGTCAGGTTAATAATCACAGGCGTAGAATGCTCATATTCAACGGCTATAATCTCCGTTCCAAATTCAAATTCCAACACAGTAAGATTAACAGGTAATATCGGTTGATCTGGAATCATCATATTTAGATCTGATTCATTCATATAAACCCAAATATTTTCACCATCAACCACTATAGTAGGATATGAGAAAAAGAACTCTAAGGTTATTGATTGTGTTTCAGATCCTGTTTCTTCAAATTCAATACTTTTTTGTATCCCTAAAACAGATACGCAGTTTGATAAAATAAAAATCAACGCTAAAATTATTACTATCTCTTTTTTTAGATTATTGATTTTCATACTTTTCCCAAGTTTTATTATATATTATCATGTATTTAAATGATTTTGTATATGGAAACGTTCGATTTTTTATTTTGGTATAATCAAAACTCTTAACTGAAAATGAATGAGAACAAATAAGTTTTTTTATAACACTTAAACACGGGCTCAACAGGCAGAAAAACAAAGGGGCATGCCGCAGGAGGGGATCGAACCCTCGACATCACGGTCTTCAGCCGTGCACTCTCCCAAACTGAGTTACCGCGGCATAAAATTTTACTAAAAAATTAATCAAGCGATTTAATTAAATCATCAATTGTCTTATTCATTTCTTTTAATTTATTTTTTAGAACAGGGATAGCTTTGTCTATAGCACCTGTGGTAACAGCTCCATGAGGAGAGGGTTCTATTAATCCTTCCTGTTCTAATATTCTCAAGGAATATCTAACCATGTGTTGAGGATGTTTTGTAAGTTCTGATAATTTGATTATTCCAGCAGGCTCGTTTTCTTGAAGAATCTTAAGTACATGAACGTGTCTTTTTAATATATCTAACTCGGTCGCAATTACATTTGTTAGAACAAATCTTCCTCTCTTTTCATTTTTCATTAAAACACCCCTTACTACTTGTATACTTGTTAGCACATGTAATAGAATTCATATATTTAAAATCTATTCAACTTGACATCAGTGATTTTTAGGGACCCACAGATTATGGCTTTTGAAATCTGTATCTTGATATTCACACGGCATCGTTTTCCATCAAAATCATGTTTTTGAAGTTGAAAACGAGCGTGAAATGTTCATGTTCAACGCCCTAGTTTTCAAAAATCATTGATTT
>JAUXAU010000009.1 GCA_030619765.1 Thermoplasmatota archaeon | reverse complement strand
GATGGTTCCATTATTCAAATCCTCTTTATCGAAGCCTTAACTAAAGTTTATCCTGTATGTTACCTGCCCTGAATACAATCTGGTGTTATATATTTTCTTGATATTCCTGTAATATAATTGATAGAATTCTTTTGCTGATTTTATTTACATACTACTTTGTAGTACCTCTTCTGAAAAACGTTGTTTTTCAGTATTCCATGCTACCATAGCCCTATGTTTCCTTCTGAAAGCAGTCATTAAAAGGATAAATGATTCCAATTTGGAGTGTTAAAAACTATGGAAAGATTGATTAAAAGTCCAAAAGATATAGTAAAAAAAGTTGGTAAACCTGAAGAAGATTATCGTAGTGGATGATAAACCAGATACAGCATATTCAATTAAGCAAATCTTAGAAAAAAATAGTGATGAGTACGAAGTCATAACTGCTGAAAGCGGGAAACAATGCCTTGAACTGTTGCAAAACAATCTGATCCCAGCTCTCATTCTGTTGGATATCGTAATGCCTGAGATGAGCGGTTGGGATGTCTATCATCGATTAAAAGAAAACCCATCATGGAAAAACATTCCTGTGCTATTTATTACAGCGATTAAAGAAGAAGTTGCTCAATTGGCAAAAAAATTTTGGGATGAGGAGAATTATATCGAAAAACCTTTTGATATAGACGAGTTAACGAAAAAAGTTGAAAAGATTTTAAGAAGCAGCGGTTAAGAAAACATAATGACGAGGATGTTGTTTCTGGTTGGTTAGATAAACACTTTAAGGATGGAAAATTCTAGATGAAACCATTATTGAATGATATTTAAGATATTTTGAGCATTCTGCCCAGAAAAAAACTGAATTTAATCTGTGCCACATGATCATGGCTAAATCTCGCAGATTCTTGACGTTTTTGCCAATATCAAAATCATAGCAAATTACTAAAACAAAGAGTGTATTTCGTCTCCTGTTGAACGGGCTCGTGGTCTAGTGGTTATGACGTCGCCTTGACATGGCGGAGGTCGAGAGTTCAAATCTCTCCGAGCCCACTTTTGAGGAGGGGGGTTTTTATGACATTATTTTATCATATATCTTCTTAAAGTCCTCCCCATATTTACCTACACTTATACGTGGATATCTTACATCTCGTTAAATGGTGATTTCTCGCCTCTGCTTGTAGTATAAATTGCAACGGCCCAACATGATGCCTTTGATGAGATACAACTACATTTATCCTTAATGTAGATGGACATCTTGTGAGTTTCTGTAATTGGAAGTACCTTAATACCATCATAATTGCAATCAATCTTATAGCAATTCTGTCCTGATTTTAGATAAAAACTCGGTAAACTCTTATATCCTTCGAAGTAGACTATGTGCTTATCCCTCCCAGATTCATCATAAATATCCCAATGATGCTCCCTGCCATTTAGAATAATATGCAGACTAGAAGGAATTGATAATTGAGTTATCGGAACGGCTTTCATCCAACAGTTGCCGTCTTTTCGAATCATCCTGAAATCTATGTCTTTTATTGTGGTATTGAACCTAGTGTATTTTTCAGCCATCTTTTCTTTTCCTCAAACTACAATTTCATTTTTTATTTTCTTAATTTTTCCCTTTCCACTTTTCTGGATGTTCACACCTTTTTTCATCACACATCTGCAATTACATTCCTAAACCACAATTCTATAACATAAATCTCTTTAACAATGCTACATCATGTTTCAGGTCGCAAAAGTGTGCAGTTGTAATAGGCGTACATCCAGCATCCTTTTCCAGGATGTAAAATGTCTGTATTTTCATAGTTTTGATTGGTTTCATTCCATTCATAAATAAATCCAAGAATGATACTGTTGTTTATCGCTTCCTGGCAGGTATATTCTGTTCCATTATAACATACTGTAAGATTCTCTTTGTGCACTGGGTTATCATCAGGTAATCCTACAATATTCCAATTGGTGAGAAGATCTGTAATGTAATTATCATTTTCAAAGTTGCTAGCTCCCTGTGCCCAAAGTTCACAATCATAATAGGCGTACATCCAGCACCCATATCCAGGTTCAATTGTATCTGTTGATTCATAATTCTGGTTACTTCTGTTCCATTGATAGATATATCCAAGAATGATACTGTTGTTTACTGCTTCCTGCCACGTATACTCAGAATCATTATACTTTACAGTAAGATCTGTTTTATTAACTGATTGATTAAATGGCAACGACACAAAATTCCATTCTGAACGTATGCCTGATATTTGTAAAAGGTCTGAACATTTTTGTACAGTAGCACGGAAATCATCAATACCTGCTTCAACAACAGATGCGTCATTGAGATCTGAGGCTTCGAATCGAACTTTAACCTGACTCGTTGGTGCGACAAAATCACCAATCATAAAGCTATACTCTTTCCACCCTACAGGAATTGGAGTTTGGGGTCCAATTGTCTCAACCAACGTCCAATTTGTACCATTGTCGTTTGAGACATAGACTTTAAATAGGTCGTTGTTTGGGTCGGCTCCAAAGTTGTTAGTATACCATAAGGCATAATCAATTTTAGCGTCGATGCCTTCGCTAAGATCTATAGATGATGAAATTAACCACGTGATCCCACCATCGACATCAGAATTACCGTCTTCATTGTCTGTTAGATAACATTTGCCAGAGCCATCATAATCAGTTGGTGGGTCACCACGATCTCCACCGCCGATCGGAACACCTCGCTCCCACTCCCCATCGGTAAGATTTGGATCATTTTGTACAGTCCAGCCAAGATCAGTCTCAAAATTATCAGCAAATACAGGAGTAAATTCTCCAACAAGAGAAGAGTAATTATAAATAGGTGCCCAGGTTGGATTGTATTTTGTTCCACTTGTGTTACCTTCTGCACTAAAGTAGTATTCAGGCGTGTCACCACAGGTCGCTGGCGGCAGTGTGGCCTCATACAGATCACCACCCACAGACACTAGTGGTGAGGTGAAATACATTCCATCATCGTAACGATAATGAAGTTTGCCTGTTCCTGGAATATAAGTGTCATTGATTTCTTCAATCTGTACCGTTATATTTGTAGATACACCTGGAGTAATGATCTCTGGAACACCATCAGGTAGATTTATCTTAATTAATGAAGTGGCGGAATAATTAACATAGCAGGCAGCATAACCAATACTCGAGCAACCATATGGAATACGCATATATCCCCCATCTTCCCCCCAATTAGTACCCCATGAGTTACGCATGAACCAGATACCGTTAGCGCCTTGGTTATCATCCCAGCCAACTAGTACGACTGCATGGTTGATCTCGCCACTTACGCAGCCGTTGAATATCCCACCAGTATAACTCTGCATAGCTGAATTTGCATGTACTGCAACCGACACTGGACCATAGTCCATGATCGCTTGCTTGATGTTGCTCACGGGTGGAATACTGTTGTCATTACCAATGTAAGCCCAGTCGTCAATCAGGTAATCATGAGGATATGGGCAATTACAAGGGGCATTAGTTGCTGTATACGGAAAATATTGTTCTAACACTGCTCCAGCCCCGCCACAAGGATCTGTCTTCCATTGATGATAGTCATGGGCCCACCAGCCCCCATCGCAGTCCCATCCATCAGAATTGCAACTAACAAGCCACTGTTCGGATAGATTCATTTCTACACCGTCCTTTATCAGTATGTTACATTCAAGCGGACCAACCGTGCCGAATGCCCAGCAACTTCCACAAGAAGCTTGATCCTTAACAGGAGTACAACCATTAAAATCACGCCAATCAAAATAATCTGGTAGATTGCGAGTGGGTGTACATGGATCAAATTTAGCATCAACCCACCAGTTTTCTGGTTCTACTAATCCACAAAGTTCATCTAACGAATACTTTGTAGCAGAGTTCTCACCAACTGTGAATGTCCATCCTTCGATTTCTCCTTGTTTATGTAAAGCAGTAATATCTGCACTTGAAAACCCCTCAGAGGTAGTTCCTCCACCAATATCCATCTCGATAAGGCTCATAAAACGATTAAACAATTCATGGGCATTCATAGGTCGCTTAGGTAGGTTACAATCGCATGCGCTTACGCTGTTTGCCATTAAGAGCGCAATAATAACCAACGTAACCATCAAAAAATTCACCAAGACATTATTTTTCTGCATTTTTTTCTTCACACATCAAATGTTATCAGATAATTTAAATGTTTTGTTAAAAATATAATTGGTGATAACCTTCACAAAACATATCGTTGTACTGATTTCATTTCCACACTACTGAATACCCACCACGCCAACAAGTACGTTCAAAAGAGAATATGAGAAGAATTTATGATAGAATGCTTCTTTGAATCGCGCTATCAATGTATTATTATCTATATTCTATCTAACTTTCCGTTATTTTTATATAATAGATCTAATTTGATTATTAGCACCGAAGGTGCGTTTATGGGGGTAAATAAATATGAAACAAAACTCTTCTGTGAAAAAAAGGATACTCATAAACCCTTCAGAAATTGTAAAAGAAAACAAATATCATGACGATAGTCGATCAGGTAACTGGGAGCGAATAAAAAATACATTTGTCAAGGATATCCCAAAGATAGACTTTGATGATATTGGAGGTTGTGAACAAGCAAAACGTGAATTAATGTTCATTGTTAAAGGTTTAAAGAATCCATCTATATTGAAAAAATATGGGATGAGATTACCTACAGGAATAATTTTACATGGTCCCCCGGGCACCGGAAAAACATTGCTCATCAAGGCACTTGCCTATAAGGCTGATGCCACATTGTTTCTAGTAAGTGTTGATGATATCAGCTCTAAATGGATTGGGGAACAAGAAGTATTGACGGGTATGTTGTTTGCCCTTGCCGAAGCAAACGCTCCAAGTATCATTTTGTTAGATGAAATTGATTCTATATGCCCAGATCGCAGCAATGTTCGAGAGTGGTATCAAAGAATAGTAAGTGTTATTTTACAAAGGATGGATGGAGTTAAACCTTCGGATGGAGTGATGGTAGTGGGCACAACAAATTTACTAAAACATGTTGATCCAGCTCTATTACGACCTGGTAGATTCGATAAATTAATCGAGATTCCGCCACCCGATAAGAAAGCGCGTGAAGATATTTTTAAAATTCATTGTAGAAATAAAATGGTTAAGAATATTAACTATAGATCACTTGCTGAGAAAAGTGAAGGTTTAACGGGAGCGGATATTGAAGCTACAATTCAATTTGCTATCCAACCAAAAATAATGGAAGAATTATTTGAAAATAAAAAACCTAAACGTGTTCGTACAAGTGATATTTTTATGGCTATTGATAGTTTTAAAAAAAATAGGAGAATAATAAAAAAAGAGGATAATACACAATTCTATATCTAAAAAATTACCTTTCGCTTAGTAAGTTGATACAACATGAGGAAATGGTAAATTAGTGATTATTAAAACTAATATTTTTGTTGATAAGTATTTAAAAAAATATAAAGAATGAGGATTTTTTAGATTAGATATTGAATTGATTCATCAATGGATATCTGTCCTGATTGTTTCCACCAGATATGTTATATGGATTATCCCCTATTCCATCACTATCATTATCTACACCTGTGTAATCATCCCAATAATTTCCAAAACTACCATTATCCCATTGATTAATGACATCATCGCGGGCGTTCCATTCACTATTTTGTTTAAGTGTATTATAATATATCATGTTATTTCCAGAACCGCAGCATAGATATATACCGCCTTTGTTCATTACTACTAAGTTATCAAAAACCTTATTATTATCTGAACTTTTTATTCGAATACCATAAAAATCACTATATGAAACGGTGTTATCAAAAATGATATTGGTGTCTGATACAGATAAATAAATGCCGTAAAAACTGGATAGGGATATGTTATTTTTTGAAATATAGTTATTATCTGAGTGACTTGTAGCAACACCATATAAATTATTTGAAACGGTGTTCAAAGAAACATTGTTATTTTTTGAATCCTCCCCGATATAGACACCTTTATAATTATTCAAGATGATATTATTTGAAATAGTGTTATATGATGCGTTTATATTAATTCCCACTGTATCTGAATTAGTAGTCCCAGTACCAATTATTTTTAACTCTTTGATTGTACAGTTATCTGCCTCAATAAAAACGATATTATTTTGATTGATTTCATTGGTATTTTGAAAATCAATAATTGTTTTATCTTTGCTTGCACCTATAAGATTTATTGATTTGTTAATTATCAGTGTTTCATAATATGTTCCATTATGTACAAAGATTGTATCTCCATCAGATGCATCATCAATAGCTTTCTGTATCTGCGTATAATCTGCCCCTCCATCATCATTTACATAAATCAACTTTGATTTCTCTTCAATACACCCACTAAACATTACAATTAATAATAAAACTGTAATTCCCACTGTTAATATTCTTTCTTTCATACTTTTTTCAATTCCAAAATAAATTCTTACCTTATAAGCCTACTTTTATCATCAGCCATTGCCTCATCATAAATCCTCTTCAATTCGTTCCTCCTCTAAAGGTATGTATGATATCTCCTCACCACACAACAAATATAGATCCCAAAATCCTTATAATTTTTGGTACAAAACTTTTATCAACAACAAAAGTCTAGTGCTCTCGAGAGGGATAGGTTATTTTATGCGTTAAAAAAATTTTTCAATCCTCTTCTTTTATTTGAATTTTAATTGATAGTTATCACAATATTGAAATAGAGCTCACTATTTCCCCCCTTTCGTGAAAGGAAACTCTTCAGTTGAAACTGGCCCATTATCAAAGCTCGATACGCAAACTCAAGGTGTTAAAACACTACTTGGAGAACCGAAGAAGGCTGTCATCAAACTTGCTATACCGATGATAATAGCAATGTCTGCACACACCATATACAACCTTGCTGATGCTCTATGGGTCTCTGGTTTTGGTGCAAAATGGTTTTCTGCAGTTGATGTCCCTGATGTTGGCACTGGTGCACTCGCTGCAGTTGGTTTTGTTCTACCTTTTTTCATGATGATTATGTCGATATCTATTGGTATTGGCATAGGTGGTGGATCTGCGATATCTAGACGGATTGGTGCCAAAGATAAAGAAGGCGCGGACAATGTTGCAATACATTCGATTATTATTACATTGTTAATTGCAATAGTATTTTCGATTCTGCTTTATATTTTTGCAGATAGAATCTTTCCTTCGATTGGCGCTGATCAAACAGCAAACATGGCGATCTCCTATGGCAGAGTAATTTTTGCTGGCGGTATTATAATATTTTTCACTAATGTTGCATATGCAATTCTAAGGGGGGAAGGAGATGCAAAAAGAGCTATGTATGCTATGATGTTTGGCGCTGGTTTGAATATAGTAATAGATCCGATATTTATCTACAAATTTGGTCTTGGTGTTACCGGTGCTGCTTATGCTACCGTTCTATCAATGGGTATAACTTCAATAATACTGATATATTGGTTGTTCTTCAGAAAGAACACATATGTGTCATTCAAATTTCATGATTTCAAATTCAATAAAGATATTTTAAAGGATATTTTTAGGGTCGGTCTGCCTGCATCAGTTCAACAGTTATCTATGTCATTCACAATGCTTGTTATCATTGTCATAATCAATATTGCGGGCGGCGGTGAAGATGGAGTTGCGATTTATAATACGGGTTGGAGAGTAGCAATGGTTGCAATACTGCCTCTTCTTGGTTTAGCAACTGCTGTAACATCTGTAACGGGTGCGGCTTATGGGGCACGTTCATATGAAAAATTAAACACGACTTATATGTATGCCATAAAATTCGGTTTTGTCATCGAGATTTTTATAGGTATAGTAATATTTGTATTAGCACCTTTAATAGCAGCAGTTTTTACAACCTCTCCAGATGCTGTTAGAATTCAAAGCGATCTTGAGATGTTTTTAAAGATTACCTGTTTGTTTTACCCGGGGGCTGCTTTTGGTATTGCATCGTCAGCAATGTTTCAAGGTACAGGAAAAGGAACCTATGCTCTCATTACAACACTGCTAAGAACCATAGTACTTTCCATTGTTCTTGCATTGATATCTACTTATTACTTTAACGCAGGAATAATAGGAATATGGTGGGCCCTTGTAATTGCTAATCTTGCAGGATCTATAGTATCATTTACATGGGGAAAGATTTACATTCACAAACTCCAGGCTTCACAGAACTCGGCCGAAGGATAAACATTAAATCACTAAACATTGATTATCAATACAGTGATGAACGAACCTTTTCTGAGCCTATAAGGCTATGATGAAGATCTTGAGTGCTGAAAAATCATCATCTATTAGATATACTTACTAAGTATATTTGCAATTTTCTCTAAAAAAACAGCGTCCTGAGTGTCAAACGCATCTGTAACATCAGAATCTATGTCAATTTCCCCTATTATTTTTCCATTCTTCTTTATTGGGACAACAATCTCAGATCGTGTTGAAGCAAAACATGAAAGATATCGATCATCTGTAGAAACATCAGAAACTATTTCAGTTTTACCAGTTTTGGCAGCAGCTCCACAAACTCCTTTTCCTATAGGTATTTTCGTATGTTCTGTAGCTTGCTTACCTTTCCAAGGACCAAGAACCAAATTATTCCCTTTTACGAGATAAATACCGGCCCAGCTGTATTGAGCAAATTTTTCATATAGAAACTCTAGACAGTTCTGTAACAAGTGAGGAGGATCGCTTTCCGAAATAATTTTTTTAATTTTCTGCTCTGCAATATCGTAATCCAAAAAACATCACCTCTAATAGTCCAAAAGGCTTGTTTGTCTGTCTTCTGGACCTAAAGACACGGTAATTACCTCCCCCTCTTCTGGAAGTTCAATGCTCCCGTATTGCCCCCCGCCCCCTGGTTGAATGATGACTTTGTTTTCACGAAACGCTTGTATCGCCTCAGTAATAGCAGGTGCAGTAGCCCTTGCAATATCCTCAATATTTACATCAAGTAACACGTTTATCTCACTTCCAAACACAGATATTAGTTCATTCCATCGCTTAGTCACTGTTTGTGTAAACGGGTTATGTTGCCCAACTGCTTTCGTGATGATCTCAGCCAGAGGAATAAGATGAACATATGGAGGTCTGTGATCAGGATGTAGTATTTCTTTAAAGTTGGCTCTCTCATTGATTCTATCTTTTACTCCTTTCTTTATTCGTTTTCCACAGCTGCACTTCCATCGTCTTCGCTGTGCCTCTTCAAGTGTATAATGGGTATAACACGAGCTGCATGCTGACTCATGGTATTTGCCTTCCTGGGGGGGCAAACCAACATTTAAAACAAGTTTATTTTCTCCTGTTCTAAGAATTGCTTTTTTGATTTCATCAAACGTAGCGTCGTTTACTTCAAATCGATTAAATTCCCGTGCAAGCCTCACAGGATGTGGACTATGACAATCTGAATTGGTCAAAAATGTTAGCCGGTGTAACTCTTGTATTTTATCTGCAAAATCAGAATCAGCACTGAGCCCTAACTCAACAAATGATGCATAATCAGCAAGATCACCATAGCATTCCTTTAGAGAATCATAATATGCATACATAGCAGTCCATGGAGTAAACGCATGAGCAGGGCCAATCAGGGCATCAACATCTCTTGCAAGTTCTGCAAGCTCTTCCCCACTCATGCCAACATTTGGCCTACCGTCGCTTTCAAGATTTTTTGACTTGGGTTTAATTCTTTCTTTGAAATCCTCAGCGGCAGAAAAACTAGGAAAATACACCAAATGATGAACTCTGCGCAGACCTTCTATTTCGGTACTGAGTACGAAACGTGTTCCATTAAGCTCAAAGGTCCCTTCATCAACGACACTGCACTGTTTTATCTCTTGCATCCAACCACTATGCAAGCAATCCCCTGTAGCCAAAACCTGTATTCCTTTGAGAGGAGCTTTCAAGGAGAGTGATTCGATATTCATCTTGTCACTTGTACCACCTGAAAAACGAGAATGAATGTGCAAATCAGCGTTAATAATCATAAACACTCCTCATTTTTTATATGCAGAAATCTGTTTTAGTATTTACGAATGGAACTAAAGTTAATAATCAATATTTACTCTTCTTTCCCCTTGGTGTCCTCTTCGATTACGAGCTCTTCTAACTTTGGTTTTTCAGCAGGTTTCTCAGATTTGTCCTTTAGTTCTTTACGTGGTTTCTCAATGATTTTACTCTTAAAAAAGGATGTGTTAGCGATAATCTCCAAAAAACCAGATATAATCAATATGATGCCGGAAACAAGAAGCAATATTCCTCCTAATCCAAAGCCCCATTGTAGCTCTATCTGACCTTCGATATCGGGAATTGAAACAGTCTTTTGGCCTCCAGATGGCGAGCCAGAAATTGCACCTATAACCTCTCCAATATCTACACTAGCATCACCAGTATCTGCAAAAGATTCAAATGGAATCGCGCCCAAAGCCATGATGATGATAACTATCAAAACTACAGGAGCTAGAAGTTTGACGCCACGAAACATATATTTTTGCCCTAATTTCTTACTGTGTGCAATCCCGATTGAGGCAATTATTAGGAACACTAGGCCTATGGCAATTAACAACGAAAAAGGGATCATTATTGAACCCATAGGTATGGGACCAGTTAACCCTGGAACTTGTATCTGAATTCCATTGATTCCATCTATGGTCATCATATTTGCCATGCCGTGAGTTTCATAACCACTAATTTCAATGTCGGTAGAAATTTCATACCACGGATTAATAAGTGAAAAAATCGCAATGATTATACCAACAATACAAAGTATGTTTCCAATGCTTTTTGCATTGAAACCATCAATATAAAGCATTGAAATAATTCGTGGACCAAGACCTGTTTTTTTATGACGTCTATAAATGCGAAATAGAAGAATAATAAGAGAAACAATGGTCAATATGATAAAGATGGTTACAAAATTGTAAAGAATTAATTCTAAAAGAAATAGGTTGTTATCTGCTTGAATAAGGCTGTTTCCCCATTCTAGTGGATTATCCCACATGGTTTTGTCTTCTCTAAACTTTGGTCCATTTGGACCGGCCTGTCCAAGAAGTGATGCCTCTGCTGCCTTCTCTTCAGTGGTACCATACTCTCCCCATCGGCCTGCAAAATCAAGCCATGGTTGATTCTCCAGCATAACAAGATTATAATTTGTTGAAGTAATTACTCCCCCATTGTCTCCGACAATGTCATTTGCAACTCCCACTACTCCTGAATATGATCGGAGATAATTTGCATGACTGCCACGTGAAACGTATACTTTGATGTGATTTCCATTCTTTTCTACCTGATCCCAAGTTGCTTTCTGCCCACCATGGTGTTGACTGTACATCACATGAGTTGGTGTTCCACCAGAGAGGAGAATTTGAACCATCTCCCAATCGCCTTCATGTTGATTCTGTGTTCCTTTATTAAAAGCATAGAACATCCAATATTGAATAATTGTTGTATCACCGTTTGGGATAACACGAGCATATACCGTATAGCCTAAAGTCTTCATCTTACTCTGATAATCATTGATAATGTTATCATCATTTACTGAGCCTATCTGGTTATCAAGATAATGGTTCTCTGATGTATTAGTTGCAATGCTCTCAGCAGTGGGCGAAGTTTCATATTTTTCAGAACCAACTTCATAGAGATACGAATTTTCAATATGATACGATACATCAACAGGAGAACATGTCTCATCTTTTTCAAAATAAAAGATTGGGGAATATTGTTGTGCGATATCCTCGTCGGCTGCTTCGGCGTTTTCGACAAAACTTCCAAATAATAGGGAACTGACAAAAACTGCCATAATAAATACAATTTTATATTTCATAATCTCCTCTAGAAAAAGATAACTTCAATATATTATTTATATGTTACCAAAAAAGTGTAAATCTTCTATGAGTTAGGTATTTCAATGGGCAATAATGCTCCTCTGAAAATTTATAGTTTTTTTACCTTCAAACAGTAACATTTATTAGCATTTACTCCATATGAAATACTATAAATTTGCTCTTGGAGATGGGATAGAAAAATTCCTTGTGAAAAACATACTGAATTAGTGTAAATACTAAAACATGAAGTGAAGACTATGAGTGAAGAAAAAAGTAGAGAAAATGGAAGCTACGACACCGATTCGATACAGGTCCTAGAAGGCCTGAAAGCAGTAAAGCAAAACCCAGCGATGTACGTCGGTAGTACTGATGAGAGGGGACTTCACCACCTTGTCTATGAAGTCGTGGATAATTCAATCGATGAAGCTCTTGCAGGTTTTGCGACAAGAATCATTGTTTCATTAAACAAGGAGGGATCCGTGACAGTTATCGATGATGGTCGTGGCATACCTGTTGCAATGCATAAGAAATACAATAAATCGGGTGTAGAACTAGTTATGACTACGCTTCATGCAGGTGGAAAATTTGATAGCAAGGCCTATAAAGTCTCAGGAGGTCTTCATGGTGTCGGTGTATCTGTTGTTAATGCTCTTTCCAGTTGGCTTGAAGCAAAGGTTAGACGCGATGGAAAAGAATACTACCAGAAATATGATCACGGAGCGGCTGTAGCCTCTCTGAAAGAAATAGGAAATGCAGAAAAAAGTGGTACAACTATTACGTTTTTACCGGATCCTGAGGTTTTTGAAACTGTTGATATTAAATATGAAACTGTAACAGCTAGATTGAAAGAACAAGCTTTTTTAAATGCAGGTCTTGAAATTGAAATTTTAGATGAACGAAGTGGGCAGAGTGACAAGTTCAAATATGATGGTGGTATAAGTGAGTTTGTTCAACACATAAATAGGAATAAAACACCGCTTCATCCAAATCCCATTTTTTTAAAAGCAGAAAAAAAGGATGTGGAAGTTGAAATTGCAATACAATATACAGATGGCTATACTGAAAATATCTTTACTTTTGCAAATAATATAAATACTCATGAGGGTGGAACTCACCTTTCTGGTTTCAAAGGGGCGCTCACACGTGTTTTAAATGATTATGGGCGGAAGAACAATTTATTTGAAGGTATTGACTTTAGTCTTAGTGGAGAAGATTGTCGTGAAGGAATAACATCAATTATTAGCGTTAAAGTTAGAAAACCGCAATTTGAAGGTCAAACTAAGACAAAACTCGGCAATTCCGAGGTTCGAGGCATTGTTGAAAGTTTAACAAATGAAAAACTAAGCGAGTTTTTCGAAGAAACACCAATTGTTGCAAGAACCATTATTGAAAAAACAGTTACTGCTAGCAGAGCTCGTGAAGCAGCACGAAAAGCTCGTGAACTGACTCGTCGTAAAGGACTTCTTGAGTCATCTGCACTTCCGGGTAAACTTGCAGATTGCAGTTCACGTGATCCAAGTAAAACAGAATTATACATTGTTGAGGGAGATAGCGCAGGTGGAAGTGCAAAACAAGGTCGTGATCGTGAATTCCAGGCTATACTTCCACTTCGCGGTAAAATTTTAAATGTTGAAAAAGCTCGTATGGATAAAATCCTCAAAAACAATGAAATTTTAGCACTAATAACCGCGATTGGCACAGGCATTGGTGAAGAGTTTGAAGTTGAAAAAGCTCGTTATCACAAGATTATCATTATGACTGATGCAGATGTAGATGGTGAACATATACGTACTTTGCTTCTAACATTTTTCTTTAGATATATGAGACCACTCATTGAAGAAGGATACCTATATATTGCCCAACCGCCATTGTATAAACTTTCTAAAGGAAAACAAGTAATTTATGCTTATACAGAGCACGAAAGACTTGAGAAAATAAAAGAAATGGGCGAAACAGGAATTAGTATGCAACGTTACAAAGGTCTTGGAGAAATGAATCCAAACCAGTTATGGGAAACAACGATGGATCCTGATAATAGAATGACATTAAAGGTTACTGTTGATGACGCAGTTGAAGCAGACGAACTTTTTACTATTCTTATGGGTGAAAAAGTAGAACCACGTCGTGAGTTTATCGAGGCCCACGCAAAAGAGGTGACTAATTTAGATATTTAGGGTGATATTATGACTGATGAGGAACAACCAAAAAAAGAATATGTCCGAGCACTTGAATCAGAGATGAAACGTGCATTCATAGATTACTCTATGAGTGTTATTATGAGCCGAGCACTTCCTGACGTACGTGATGGTTTAAAACCTGTTCACCGAAGAATTCTATATGCTATGAATGATATGGGTTTGACTCATAACAAACCACATAAAAAATCTGCAAGAATTGTGGGTGAAACTTTGGGAAAATATCATCCACATGGTGATCAAGCAGTATATGACTCAATGGTTCGTATGGCTCAAGATTTCTCACTTCGGTATCCTCTTGTTGACGGGCAAGGTAATTTTGGATGTTTTACAAAGGATACTGAAATTGCTTTAACTGATAGAAGAAATCTAAGTTTTGAAGAATTAATTGAAGAACACAAGAGGGGTATAATAAATTACACATACACTATAAATAAAAAGGGAACTGTTGAAATATCTGAGATAAAGAACCCTCGACTTACAAAGAGAAATCAAGAGATTTTGAAAATTATTTTAGACAATAATGAGGAAATAAAATGTACTCTTGATCATAAATTTATGTTACGAGACGGAACATATAAGGAGGCTCATTATCTCAAACCCAGGGATTCTTTGATGCCACTATATTTGAAGTTATCAACTGAAAAAGATAAACACAAACCAGCCTTGCAGGGTTATCCGCTGATTTATCAACCAAGAAATAATAGTTGGGATCCAGTTCATAACTTGGCAGATGAACGGAATTTAAAAAATAATGTTTATAAAAAAAATTCTGGGAGGATAAGACATCATATTGATTTTAACAAGTTAAACAATAACCCAGATAATATTAGGAGGATTAAATGGAAAGATCATTGGAAATTACATGCTGAACATGCAACGGAGCTTCATAAAAACGAAGAATATAGGAAAAAAATAGCAGACGGGAGAAAAAAATATTGGTCAGATCCAAAAAATAGAAAAGCCAATTCTGAGAGACTATCTGAACGAAATAGAAAAAATTGGAAGAATCATGATTATCGAAAAAAAATGAGGAAGATGTTAAGTGAAGCAAATAAGGAATATATAAAAAACCATCCAGAACGAAGAAAAGAATTTAGTGAAAGAGCAACTAAAACATTAAAACGACTTTGGAAAAATCCACAATACAGGGAGATGAAATCCAATTCCCTTAAAGAAAAATGGAAAGATCCAGAATATTATAATGAACAATCAGAACGGATGAAAGACCTGTCAAATAAAATTTGGTCCAATCCTGAACATAAAAAACACATGTCTGAGTTATCTAAAGAAAGATGGGGAAACATAGAGCATAGAAAGTTTTTTTTAAAGATTTTATCAGAAAATGGAAAAAAAGCAAATTATTATAGATTCTTAGCGACCTGTAGGAAAACCATAAAAACATATGGGGATATAAACGAAGAAAATTATGAAAAAGTTAGAATAACATATAACTCTAGAAAAGGCGCAGGTATTATAACGTTTAATAATGCTCTCAATAAGTTTTTTGGTAATAATATTGATAATATTTACAAAGTTTTAGGTTTAAATGTTGCAAAATTAAATCATAAAGTTAAAGATGTTATCTTTTTAGAAAAAAAAGAAGATGTTTATGATATCACCATTGAAGAAACACATAATTTTGCATTAGCAGGTGGTATTTTTGTACATAATTCAATAGATGGTGATGCAGCAGCGGCTATGCGCTACAGCGAAGTACGTATGGCAAAAATCTCTCAGTATATGCTACAGGATATAGAAAAAGACACAGTTGGATGGGTTGATAATTTTGATGGCAGTCTAAAGGAACCAGTAGTACTTCCAGCAGTTATGCCTCAACTCTTAATAAACGGTGCTTCTGGTATTGCTGTTGGTATGGCAACAAACATGGCGCCACATAATATCACAGAAGTAATAGATGGAACTATTCAAGTTATTGACAACCCCGAGATCTCCACAGTTGAAATTATGGAATCGATTCAGGGCCCTGATTTTCCAACTGGTGGGATAATTTATGGAAAGGGCGGCATTCTTGCTGCATATTCCGAAGGAAAAGGACTTGTCCGTGTTCGTGCAAAAACACATTTCGAGGGTGACGAGAAAAAGAAAATAATCATAACAGAGCTTCCTTATCAAGTTAACAAATCAAATCTTTTGAAAACAATTGCAGATCTTGTTAAAAACAAAAAAATCGAGGGGATTAGCGATCTTCGTGATGAAAGTGATAGAGATGGTATGCGTGTTGTAATAGATTTGAAACGCGATGCTATAGAAGATGTTGTATTATCTATGCTTTTCAAGCACACGGATATGCAAACTACTTTTGGAGTAAATAATCTTGCAATAGTTGATGGAGAGCCAAAGATACTACAACTTAAAGAAATAATTCAACATTTTATAGAATACCGTGTCCTTGTGATTACACGTAGAATAAATTATGATCTTAAAAAGGCACAAGAAAAAATGCATATCCTTGAAGGATTCATGAAGGCTTTGAAAAACATTGATGAAGTAATCAAAATAATACGAGCTAGCAAAACCGCAGACGAGGCAAAAAACAATCTTATGCAGCGCTTTGAATTCACAGAGATACAAGTCAAAGCAATCCTTGATATGCGTCTTCATAAGCTTACAGGAATGGAGATAGAAGCAGTCGAAAAAGACTACAATGAAACAAAAGAACTAATTAAACAACTCGAAGAGCTATTAAGCGATAAACAAAATATTCTAAATGAAATTAAAAGAGAGCTACTTGAGATAAGAGAAAAGTTTGGAGACGAACGCCGTACCGAGATCGTTGAGGGAGAAATCGATATTGACATGGAGGACCTTATCCCAGAACATGAGGTTGTTATTACAATCACAGAATCAGGATACATAAAACGCATTCCAACTGAAACATATAGAACACAACACCGTGGTGGAAAAGGACTAATCGGTATGAAAACAAAAGAAGAAGACATCGTCGTTGACTCATTTGTAACATCCACCCATGATTACATCATGTTTTTCACAAATCATGGAAAAACATTCTGGCTAAAAGGCTACAAAATACCAGAGGGAAGTAGACATTTCAAAGGAAAAGCAATAATAAACCTCCTACCTAGATTAGAGGAAGGAGAGTATGTAGAGACAGCCATTCCAATTCCCGAGTTTGATGATGAACACTATCTTGTATTCTCTACAAAAAAAGGAGTAATCAAAAAAACGGCTCTATCTGCATATAAACATATCAGAGTTAACGGAATCAAAGCAATCAATTTAGATGATGATGACGAACTCATTAGTACTAAACTCTCAGATGGAAAACAAACTATTATGATAGCTTCGGCAAATGGCCAAGCATGTAGATTTAATGAAGGAGAAGCTAGATCAATAGGACGTTCGACACGAGGTGTCCGAGGTATTCGTCTAAATAAAGGTGATAAAGTCGTTTCCATGGCAGTTGTTGGTGAAGAAGGGAATCTACTCACGATAACAGAAAATGGATTTGGGAAACGATCACCTATTCAAGCATACAGGAAAACACATCGTGGAAGCAAGGGAGTAAGAACCATTATAACAAATGAAAGAAATGGAAAAGTACTCTTTGTACGAGAAGCAACTGATGAGGATGAGATTATGCTAGCAACCAAGAATGGGATGATAGTAAGGGTCCCTGTAAAGGATATTCGTATACAGGGAAGAAATACGATGGGCGTTAGAATTATGAGACTTAATGAAGGGGACAAGGTCGTCTCTGTAGCAAAGATAATAGAAAGCAACGAAGATGATGAAACAGAAGAAAATGTCGAAGGAAAATAAAAGACCTTTACTTTTTATTAGTTGGACAATTTAGATTTAAGCACGGCTCCCATGCCTTTTTACCTTTCATTATAACCTTAATAATAGGTGCTCCACATGTATTACATACTTTGTCGGTCGTGATAATTTCCCCTTTCTGAGGTAGAGAATAAGTATTTTTACAATTAGGAAAACCGGTACATCCAACAAAACGTTTCTCTTTTTTAGAGGTTCTTACAATCATTCCCTTTCCGCATTTTGGACATTTTCCTACGGCGTTTTGCTCTTTATGAGCATTTTTAATATTAATCCTAATTTTTTCTTTATCTTTTTCTAATTCATTCATTACTTCTGTAAGCATTTGTCTTGATTCTTTTACAGCATCATTAAGAGTTTTCTTTCCTTCTGCTATTGCGCTCATGTCTTTTTCAAGTACAGCAGTCATTTTTGGTTTGGTAACATCGCAGTCTGTTAGAGCGTCGATTACCGCAGTTGCAATAGGCGTCGGTGCAAGTGGCTTGAGTGTAATGTATTTCCTCCGATTTAATTTACTAATGATTTCATGACGTGTTGATTTTGTTCCAAGGGAAAGTTGCTCCATTTTGGCAATAAGTGATCCCTGTGTATATCTTTTTGGTGGTTTTGTTTGATCTTCTTTCAATTTAATTTTAGTGATTTTGACTTTTTCTTCTTCCGAAAGTTCTGGGAGAGGTTTTCTTTTTTCCCTAAAGTATGTGTAAATGTTTTTCCAATTAGGTTCAATCAATCGATATCCACTTGCCTTAAACTCCTCTCCTGAAATATCAACTGAAACATCCATGGTTTCTGATATCGCATCTTTTGCAAGTGTCGCTAAAAACCGCCTACATACAAGCTCATAGATTTTTTGTTGATCTGATGTTAACTTTTTGCCAGATGGAACTCCCACAGGATGAATTGGCGGATGATCAGTAGTTTGTTTTTTACCACGCATTGGATACTTTCTTCCATTACTGATTACTTCATTTGCCTCTTTTGAAAAAGGAGAATTTGCAAGTTTTTGTAAAATCCCCTTGATGTTTAATGAAGGAGGATAAACAGTATTGTCTGTTCTTGGATAGGAAGTAAGACCCATCATGTACAGTTCTTCTGCAATAGCCATGGCATTTGCTGTCGAGATTCCAAGATAAGATGCCGATTGTAAAAATGTCGTTGTGCTAAAAGGTGCTGGTGGAAGTTCTTTCTCCGTTTTTTTATCGACTTTTTTTACTGTTGCCGTTTCAGTATCTTTTACTTTTTCATAAATGCTCTTTGCCTGTTTTTCATCCCAAAATTGCCCTTCAATATGTGTTGCATCAAAGGGTTTGTCTTTTTTGAGTGTCGCAATAACTTTCCAATATGTTTTTGGTTCAAACTTTTGAATTTCTTTTTCTCTTTCTACAAGCAAAGCAAGTGTTGGGGACTGAACCCGCCCAATAGAAAGAAAATCTTTTCCATAGCGTTGTGCAGTAAGTGAAATAAATCGCGTAAGAACTGCACCCCACGCAAGATCTATAACCTGACGTGATTCTCCCGCATCTGAAAGATTGTAATCGACTTCATCTAGATTGTCAAATGCATTTTTAATTTCATGATTTGTTATTGCACTAAACTTAGCTCTTTTTATTTGGTTTATGTCTTTGTTATATTCCTTAAGGAGATTTATTACTTCTACACCAATAAGTTCCCCCTCTCGATCAAAATCTGTTGCAATAATTAGAGATGGGTTCTTATCAACAAGTGATTTTAATGTCGATGCGATGCTACTTTCACTAACTTTTTTACATGGTTCTACATTAATGAGTTTGTGTGGAGATATTCTTGTCCATTGATTAAATCCAGCAGGGTAGTCTAGGGCGATGATATGTCCCCTCAAACCTACCACTCTCCATAGTTCATCATCTTTGGTGAATTCATAAACTGGTGTTTTTCCTACCCTTGTACCTTTTGCTTTTCCATTGGAAAGAAAATAAGCAATTCTTTGCGCAGCAATATTTTTTTCACATATTACTAGAGTCTTTGACATTTCTGATTCTTGGAAGGTCAACATAAGGAGCTTATATAATTAATTTACGATATTCAAAATTTTAAGTTGAAACTATTTATATGTCAACAGTATTTTCGGGTTTGAAAAACATGAAAGTTCAAATAATAATGGGATCAAAATCAGATATGCAGGTTGCCGAAAAAGCAAAGAAAATATTAGAGGAATTTGGAATTGCCCATAACATAAAAGTTGCATCAGCTCATCGAACACCTGATATCTTAAAAGAGGTTGTTGAAAAAAGTGAGGCAGATGTTTTCATAGGCATCGCAGGTCTTGCTGCGGCATTGCCGGGAAGTATAGCATCACATACAACAAAACCTGTAATTGGGGTTCCCGTGAGTGGGAAAGTAAATCTTGATGCAATACTTTCAATTATTCAAATGCCTCCGGGCATACCAGTTGGAGCAGTTGGACTTGACAGAGGAGATAACGCAGCATTACTTGCAATCGAAATACTTTCATTGAAAGATGAAAAATTAATGAAAAAACTTAAGAAATATAGGGAGAAAATGAGAATTAAAGCACTTTCAAAATAGGAGTTAAAATAATGTTTGATGCTGAGAAATTCATTGAAAAAACAGTTGATCAACTGCGAGAGAAAATAAAAGGTAAAGCGTTAATTGCCTTCTCGGGGGGAGTAGATAGCACTGTTTGTGCGGCTCTTGTTAATAATGCAATTGGTGATCGGTTAATAGCAGCTCATGTAGACACGGGATATATGAGGAAAAATGAGTCGATAGGCGTCAAAAAAATGATGGAAGAGCTAGGATTAAACTATCGATTTATCGATGCTAGTAAAGAGTTCTACGCTTCCTTAAAAAATGTAGAAGATCCCGAGGAAAAACGTAAGATTATCGGAGAAAAATTCATTCGATTATTTGAAAAAACTGCTAAAGAAGAAGGTATAGAATACCTGGTGCAGGGTACTATTGCACCCGATTGGATTGAATCAGGTGATGAGCTTAGAGATACTATAAAATCTCATCATAACGTTGGTGGTCTTCCAGAGGACATAGCAGTGAAACTGGTGGAACCCCTGCGAGATTTGTATAAAGATGAGGTGAGAAAGGTTGCACGAGTGCTGAAATTACCTGTTTCAGAACGGCAACCGTTTCCTGGCCCTGGTTTAGCAATTAGAATTATTGGTGAGGCGACACCAAAAAAGACAGAAGTTATCAGAGAGGCCTGTTATATCGTAGAAAAAGAGATTGAAAACGCTGTGAAACAAGGAATCATAGAAAAACCATGGCAGTATTTTGCGGTTCTTATCCCCGTAAAGACCGTTGGGGTGCAGGGAGATAAGAGGGCATATGGCTATACGATAGCAATACGGGCAGTTCAAAGCGTTGATGCAATGACGTGTAAATACAGTTATATCCCTCATGAGGTACTAGACAACATCTCCATAAAAATTGCCAATGCTCTTGGAGATAAAATCAACCGTATAGTATATGATGTGACAAATAAGCCTCCAGGTACTGTAGAATGGGAATAAAAAATTTGCTAATTTAAGGGAGGACAATATGGTACGAATTTACGTTATAGATAATGGAGGACAATGGACACATAGAGAATGGCGCACATTAAGAGATATTGATGTTGATACGAAAATAGTTCCAAATACAACACCTTTTGAAGATTTAGACAATGAAAATATTGATGGTCTTGTTCTATCTGGTGGTGCACCACGTATAGCATTAGAAAGCAAACTTGGAAAATGCACAGAGTACCTAGAGAAAGCTGATTTTCCAATACTTGGAATATGTGCAGGGCATCAATTCATGGCACAGTTTTTTGGAGGAAAAGCAGCGCCTTCAAAAGTACCAGAATTTGGAAAAATTGAACTTACATTGCTGAAAGACGATAAGCTTTTTGAAGGAGTACCTAAAGAATCAATCGTTTGGGAATCACATAACGACGAGGTAACTGTTTTACCCGAAGAATTTGAATTGCTAGCTGAAAGTGAAAGCTGTAAAATACAGGCCATGCGACATAAAGAAAAACCATTCTATGGTCTACAATTTCATCCAGAAGTTGAACATACTGAATACGGTGAACAAATATTCAAAAATTTTGTTAACATGTGTAAGACATAGGGTGTTACCCCCATCTTTTAAACAGACTATGTTCTAAACCAAGTTGATCGAAGATTTTACCTACAATAAAATTTACTAGTTCTTCTATATTATATGGTCTATGATAAAATCCCGGCATTGCAGGAAGAATAACTGCTCCACTTTGTTTTGCAGCAAGCATGTTTTTGATTCCTGGTAGATCTAATGGTGTTTCACGTATAACAAGAACGAGCTTTCTTCCTTCTTTCAAACAACAACTAGCAACCCTAGAGGTGAACGTATCGCCATAACCATTCGCAATAGCAGACAATGTTTTCATACTACAAGGAGCAATGACCATAGCATCCAGTTGAAAACTTCCACTTGCAGGAGGAGCGAACAGATCATCATTATCATAACAAAAACCCGCTTTCTTTTTTAGATCTTCATAGTTATGCTCTGTTTCATGTTCCAATATTTTTTTTGCACTATCAGATACAACTAAATGCACTTCAACGCCAGATTTAATCAATTCCTCAAATAACCTTATACCATAAATACTCCCAGAAGCTCCTCCTATGCTCAATAAAATTCTCATGAAGATCTATTCCTCTATAGCCTTTATTATATTAGTTAAAGCCTGTTTCAAATTTTTTTCTTCCTCCAGCTTTGTACCAGTAATAATAATATCTGCTCCAGCATGCGCTTTCTGTCTTGCCGTTTCCACAGCTCTAATGCCACCGCCTACGATAAGCGGGATATCAATACTTTGTTTGACAGCTTTAATCATTCTATTAGTTACAGGAGAAGATGCCCCAGATCCTGCCTCAAGATAAAACAATTCCATACCCAAATATTGAGATGCAAGAGCATATCCAACTGCTGTTTCAATATCATCTTTTTTTATCAAATCAACTTCACCAATTCTGCCTGCAGTCATACCTGGCTCAACAATAACATATCCCATCGAGATCGGTTCAACTCCGGAATGTTTCACAAAAGGCGCCCCTTTGACATGTTCCCTGATCACATAATCTAAGTTCCTAGAGTTCAAAAGACTCATAAAAAAAACAGCATCAGCATATTTACTCAAAAATCTGGCACCAGATGGAAACAAAATAACAGGCAGATCGGTGTCACCTTTAATCGCCTTAACCGTATCATCCACTTGCTTCTGTGAAACTAATGTGGAGCCTCCAACCATTATAGCGCTACTACCTGCCTCTTCTGCTGTCTTTGCGATAGAGCCAGCAAGTTCAGGATTCTGTTTATCAGGATCGATCAAAGAAAAATGCAACTTTTTCTTCTTTGTCATATTAACAATATCTTCAGCTATGCTCATTTGAACCGAAATTAAATTCAACCATATTAAATGTTTACGTTAAGAAATAATCTTGTTAACTAATTTCTCATTACAAGCCGCAATAACGCTTGTTCTCTCATCTAAATTAAGATGCATGTCAAGTTGTTCACCATGGATGTTTGTAACAATACCACCTGCCTCACGTACAATAAGAGTAGAAGCAGCGATATCAGTCACACGCATATACTCCCTACCAACAACATAAAAATCCAACGCCCCGATAGCTACCATACACATCTCAAGAGACGCAGAGCCAAGAGAACGAACAATATCTTTCTTAGCAAAAGAAAGCGTTAACTTATCAAAGTTTTTACCAAGAGTTAGAGAAGAGAGAACATCAGTTGAATGCAAATCTGGAATGCCAACACGTTTATTGTTAAGGAAAGCACCATGGTTTTTCTCAGCGATAAAAACATCCCCAGTTGGAATGTTTTTAACAATGCCATATTCAACATCACTAAGCGTCGACTTACCAATACCTAAGGAAACAGAATAAAATGGTATGCCCCGATATGCATTACGGGTGCCATCAACAGGATCCAAGATAAAAGTATATTCACCACCGTCATCTAAAAAACCAGATTCTTCACTAAGGATATTCACCTTTACATCTGATTTTCTGATAAATTTCATTGCGACATCGTCGGCAACCTTGTCAACATACTTCGTAGGAGTACCATCAGCACCTATGCCGGTATTAGTTCCCAACCTATGGAACTCAGTTAAACAGGTTCTTCTAACTTTTCTATAGATTTTATCAACGGTTTTATGAGCCAGTAGCTTTATTTTTTCATCCATAGACATGCCCTTCCATATATTCATTATTCTTAGCCATTAAATGAAAACCAAATATATTGCCCAGTTAGAGTAAGAAACGTCATTACAGAGGCGGCAATAATAACTCCAATAAATATCGTAAGCAAGGACTTAGAAAATTTCAAATCAAAAAGATATGCAATTAAAGAACCAGTCCAAGCGCCTGTAAACGGTAACGGTATAGCCACAAACAAGATTAAACCAAGATACTCATATTTCCGTATCTTACCGTCTGCTCTTATTCTGGTTCTTGAAAAAAGCCAATCCATAATCCTCGCCCAAAATTTATAATTCCGTAAAAACTTCTCAGCAAATTTAAAAAACAGTAGAATAAACGGAATAGGGAGCATATTGCCTGCTACAGCGATGGGAAAAATCTGCCACCATTCCCAATCAAAACTAGATATAGCCAATGGAATAACATATCGAGATTCGAGCCAAGGTATCATAGACAAGAAAAATATCTGAAACCACTGAGGAAGTATGCCTATCATTTTTTATTCTCCAACAAATCTGCCGAAACCTTGCTTCACCTGGATTTCATGATCTTCTATAAGCTTTTCTCCTCTAACAAAAACACAGGTTGGGAATATTGCTGGCCAACCATCAAACGGAGACCAACCACATTTGGAATGAAGTTCCTCGGAATTAACCTTACATTTCTCCTTAAGATCTACTATAACAAAATCTGCATCCCTCTCAACCTCTATCCTACCTTTGGATACGCCAAGCAAATTAGCGGGGTTCTCACAAAATAGCGAAACTAACCGTTGAAAAGATAACTTTCCTTTTTTAGCCAAAGATAGAAACAAAGGAAAAACTGTCTCAACACCTGGATGGCCAGAAGGAACAGAATTAAATTCCCCCGCTTTATCCTCCAAAGTATGGGGAGCATGATCTGATTCCAGTATGTCGACGAAACCATTTCTTATTCCTCCAAACAAGGCATCTCTATCGAAACTTGTTCTAATTGGTGGATTCACCTTATATAATGCTTGGGATTTTAGATTTTTATCTATGCTAAGCAACAAATGATGAGGTGTAACACCAACGCTAATATTTTTTGATCTGTTTTTTAGCAATTCCAGTCCTTCACATGAAGAAAGATGACAAATGTGTATTCTTACGTTACTGCAGTCTCTCGACATTTTTAGTATGCTCTTTATAGCGATTTCTTCACACTCAGCTGGACGAGAATGAAGATGATCAACGAGATTATTTTCCAACATCTTATGCCTGTTAAGACATTTAGTATCTTCAGCATGTATCAAGACAGGTTTACTAGTAGAGTTAATCTTTTTGAATGCTTGTTTTAAATTATTTTCATCTAAACGTAAAGAATTTGTAGTGTTTCCCATGAAAATCTTGAAACCGCTACATTTTTCGGTTAACCTCTCAATATTGTCTACGTTGCTATCTGTAACACCGACATAGATGCCAAAATCCACATATGCTTTTTTATTTGCAGATACAATCTTATCTGAAAGAGTCTGCAAAGACGTAGTCTGTGGAATTGTATTAGGCATATCAAAAACACAGGATACGCCTCCAAATGCTGCAGCCAGTGACCCTGTAGAAAAATCCTCCTTATGTGTCATACCGGGATCACGAAAGTGAACATGAATATCAATACCTGCAGGAAGTATTAGCTTAGAACCAAAATTATAATGTCTGTCTCCCTTCAGTATCTTTTTGATAGCAGATATCCTGCCATCTACAATCCCTATACAACAATCCACGAAATCGCCGTCGATGTAGGCTTTGCCTTCAATTGTTACTTCCATCCAAATTTTTCTCCCTAATTTTCCCTCTTGGTTCAATCTCTGTAAATATTTGCCCACTAAATTTGAATATTTTTGTATTTTTATCGGCCCATGCATCTGGGAGTAAACCTGCCTTCATACAAGTATGAGATAAGAACTCTTCTTTTTCCCACCCTTGTTCTATAGGAACCTGAGGCAAAAGTAACCCTTTATAGAATCCTTGTTCAACTATAAGTCCATCCCTTCCTATCTCAATGTTTGACAAATAATCTTGCGGTCGATCTACATTAATAAGTTCAGGTTTCGTTAAAATGGTGACTTCTATAATTATATTATCAATCTCATTTTCCTCTAAAGGAGGGAAACGAGGATCTCTAGTGGCTGATTTAGCTGACTCAATTATGGCTTCTTTCAAAGACATTATTGGAAGAGGAAGCCCTATGCATCCACGTAGGTCGTGCTCAGGGAATGTATGAAGAGTGGTAAAAACGCCTTGCTTTTCAGAAAAAATTCCCTTTAGCTCTGAGGCGGGCGTTGTATTATTTTTTACATATCGTTCTATGACACTCCTAGCTAACTTCACTGCTTTAATTCCATCATCCAAACTAAGCATGGTAAAAAGTATTTGCAATGGTATTAAATAAAATTTGGTGAAGATTTTTTTCTTTCACTGTTTATAGTGATTCTTCCCTAGCCAATGCAATATCAAACGATGTTGCAGCCTGTATTTCCAACGGTCCAGTGAATGTATATGTTACATCTTGACCGCTTTCATTAACTACTTCGTCCACTGTTACATTATATAACCCTGGGAGTAGTTCAACGACGTACGATCCGCTTTCATCTGATGTTGTTTGAGCGAATACTGCAGTATTGTTTTCAACGGTTGTATCAGGTGAAAAGCGAATTGTAATATTACCTATGTTAGTACCATCGTATGTTGTACTTCCAGTAGCAGTAAAAGAATGTTTGGTTAGAGAAATATCATAAGATTTTTTACCTTCACCCATTTGTAGATGCAATTGATCTTCAAACGAAAAGGTTCCCTGTTCTGCACTTACATCTACTGAAACGTTGTAATATCCAGGCATGAGTTCAGCGATATACTGCCCATCCTCCTCAGAGGTAGCTGAAACTCGTTGTGCCGTGTTGTTTGCAACAGATTCATCTGGTATGAATGTCATATAAATGCCTCCAATAGTTTCATCCTCGTGTTTCGTATATCCGCTTACTATGATTGGAGCGTACCTAATTGAAACATTAAACGTCGTTGTTTCATTTTCCGTTAGTGTTACTTGTTCTTCAATCACATAGTCAAGATACCCTGTTGCAGTATTGGTTTTCGATGCATTAATGATATAACCACCTGGAACCAATGAAGAAAATGAATATTTTCCTGTTTCATCGGTTGTAATTGAATCCACATGTTTTTTGTCCCCGTCAACTTTCGGATAAAGAATTTCAACATCTACATTGTTCATCTCTTCTCCAATATTGTATTCGTTATTTTCATTTTCATCGAAATAGATTGTACCTTTAATTGTGGCTGGCTTTGGCTTTGATATATTGTAACTATTGTTTCCAGAGTAAACAAATAAGTAGTTCTCATGAATAACGAAATCATCGAGTATGGCTTGTATGAGATAAATACCTGGCTTTAAGTCAGAAGCATTATAATGTCCCATTTCATCTGTTCTCAATTCATTAAAACGACCATATTGTGATGGTTGCCCTGTATCTGGATCAAATGCTTCCATCTCTATCAAAATTATATGTGCATTTGCTAAGGGATCATCGCTTGAGGCATTGTAATCATCATTATTGTCGTTGTTCTGATAAACATAGCCTTCAATGATAGCGGGGTCTATTGTAATATTGACAACACGTTCATAGTTGGTGCCCACGGTACGCATTGCCTCATCCTCTGTAATAGGCGCTAACTCAAGATCCGTAGTGCTGTTGAAGGTTATAGTTTTCATGACAAATGCATTTGCTCCTAGTTCTGTGTTTCTCCGAATTTGTAATGTAATATTTCCAGCAGGTGCTATTAAATTAAATGTCCCATTTTCGGTATCAGTTTTATCGTGATCTATAGGAAAAGAAGTGCCGTATATAGAAATGTCCTTTTGTACAATCACTTGCCCTTGTAATGGATCTCCCATAAACTCCAAAGATCCATTGATTTTTGCACCTTCATAGTATTTAGCTATTACAACAGCACTTCTCCCGGATCCATAATAGGGATATTCTGAGATATATTCGGCGGAAAAATGTTTCATATCCCAACAAGGCAACTGCGAAATTTGATTTTGTAGTTCTTCTGGTATGTTTCCAATATATGTTCTATAAAACATAGTTTTGAAATAATCTGGTTTATTCACTGATGGCGTGTCTGTAATAGCAATACGATTTCTGTCCTCCTCAGACATCTCATTTAGTTCATCAGCAGTCCATTCTCCATCTTCCCCCTGTGTTCCATCGGGATTCACATAATAGCCGGCCCATTTTACCTGAATAAAATCATCCTCAGGGTTGGGGAACCGTGCCCCGCTTCCTGATCTAAGAGCATGCAAAACAAGACTTTTATCTCCTAAAAATGCAAATATATTAAAAATATCCCGGTCGTAACCTTCAACACCATAATAGCGAATACTGTAACCAGTTGCCTCTTGAATGTCATGATAAAGCCAAGTAATGCCTTCATCATCTAATGTACTATTCAACATTTCAGTGATATCATGATAAAATGCATTTTCTACCCATTGTTCTCCTACAAACAGATCTTTACTTAATTCTTCGTCGTACTCTTCACCTATTGGAGTGTTGTATGATGGTGATGCAGTTGGATTTTCTATCCACATTACAAGATCATTGGAGTTGTTTTCACCTAAATGCTTCTGGAGCTTTTGTACAACCTCTGTTGAAAGTTCTCCCTCGTTGTCTTTTTTGTTTCCCTCTAACAATCGAACTGTTAAAACTGCTACTGCTTCTTTCTCACTTTTCGCAGTATGGAAATTGGCTGCTGGAGGTATCCCGTCCTGGAAATTATCTGCCACTGTTGGGTGACCACCAACAGCAACTTCATAGAAACCATAGTCCCACCATGAAATAAAAGCAGGTCTTTTAGCAGGGTCCTCGATATCAACATCCTGATCGTTTAACCAAGCAAAAGCATTTATCCAGTATTGTTCTTTATATGAACTCGACCCAAATGCACTAGAGTGATCCCCACCAAAATAATCAATTTTCATATTACTTGTACCGTTTTTTGTAACCGCTGATGGCACTGCTGCATCTAGGGCAAGAAATGCATTAGGCAATATAATCAACAATGAAACAAAGAGGATGCCTAAAATATGGTATATTTTTATTCCTCTTCTAAATCCTCGCAAACCCCCTCCTGCATTTCTTATATTTCTCAACATTTGTTTATAATCAACCTTAGCTACAACAAACCATGTGATCCACCCTGCAAGTACAGCAATTAAAGGAACCATGTCGTTTAAAAAACGACCTGCAGTTCCAGCAAGCCAAATATTTATAATGAATAGCATAACAATAAAAAAATAGTCCCTTCTTCCCTTTTTTTTGAAATAATGATATATCAGAAATACAAGACCAGCCCATGCAAGCCAATAAAGAGCTGGGCCGTATGACATAACAGATCTACTAATACTATACGTACCTGCCTCTGCAATGGTTAAGTCAACTTTTCTTCCATAAATTCCAGAACCATATAGAATCGTCGAAATTCTCTGTAGAGGAGAAAGAAATGGAAACGATTGTATTAAATCTTTGATAAAGTACAGGGCCGTTACAGTAACGCCCAAAGCACAAAAAATGGATGGTAATGATATGATCCAAGGAATCTTCTTTTTATCAAGAACAATATATACTAACCCAAACAAGGCCACTCCTACACCTAGAAACAATGTAAGATCAGGGTTAAATCCACCATATCGGACCCACATAACTGGCAAAGAAACAAAATAACCTGTAAACAAAATAATCGTCATGCTTCGAACTACGCTCCAGTTCATTTTGTTATTGAAAATATCCATAAGCATTTGTACAACTGCATAGACTGCAATAACAGTAAAAAGAAAATGGCCCTCTACCCATACCATATTCAGTGCAGCTAAAGAAACTCCTGAGAGGAGGGCATATAATATCGATCTTTTTGAGTCTTCATCTTTAACACTTTTAATCAAAAAGAAAAACGTTAGGAAAAACAACAAAAGGTTAAAAGAATCGTGGTCGAACAATCCATATGCTGAACCATGTCCTGAACCAATATGAATTGGGATTAGTGCGACTAACAACGCCGCAACAAGTCCCTCCTTCCTACCAAAAAGCGTTTTTCCGATAAAATAGATGGGGAACACAAGCAAAGCACCGAATAATGCAGGTACGAACTGCATAGAATAACCTAATGCGTCTGTTTCACTCATAAATGGCGTAAGAACTCTACTAAAGCCTATAGCCATCATATTTAACAGCGGTGCTCTTCCGCCTCCTAGCTGCCCATAGGGATAGTTGAGAAGAGGGTCTAACTCACCCGAGGCATAAAACGGATAACGACCGGTTTTAACAGTTTCTTCAACTAATCTCATGTTGTAATATGGGTCAGGACCAGATAGATAGAACTTGGTATTAAGAGAGTCCCCCTCTGGATTAATCGCTACGTCTGAGATAATATTAAAATAAGAATTTAGAAACAATACCATAAAGAATATGGCTATTACCGATACCGCAATCCACCAATTCTTCTTAAACGTAATCTTTTTCTTTTCTGGTTTATCTCTTTTTGCTATTTGTATTGTTTCTACTAAAGGTGTTTTTCTTTGTGCTCTTTTTCGCATCACTATCACCCAGGGATAAACACAACCGTAAATCTATAGTCTTATAAATAACTTATCTCCAATATTGTATCTATATTCTCAATTTAATGAAGATTTTTCAATAAAACTTCTGAAATACAAGGTGCGGCTCTAACTTTACTAAATTCATTTTCGATGGTATCGGTAGAGATAATCTCATTACAACCTGCTGAAAGGATTTTTTCTTTTGCTCCGCCCACAAATAAACCATGAGTGCATGCTACTGATACTTCTTTTGCCCCTTGTCTTTTTAGCTCTTTTATTGCTTTAGCCATTGTCCCGCCTGTTGAAATAATGTCGTCTATTATTGCTACTTTTTTATTACTGGCATCTAGGTTCTTTGGTTTTATTTTTACTGTTGTGCCATCTATGCGTGTCTTCTCCATATAATCATATTCACATCCAATAATATCAGATATATGTTGTGCCCGTTTCATTGCTCCCTTGTCTGGCGCAAGCACGAAATCTATATCTTTCTCTTTAAGATATTTTGCAATTTCTGAAACAGCTGAACAACTATAAGCTGGTACATTAAAAAAATCAAGTAAGTGTTCTTTGTGTGGATCTACAGTGATTATACAACTTGCATGTAAACTAATATGTTCTGCAATAGCTCTTGCACTTATTGGCTCTCCCTCTTCAAATTTCTTATCTTGCCTACTATATCCAAAATAGGGAAGGATAACTGTAGTCTTGTTAGCACCTGCCTCATAAACAGCATCTTGGATTAGTAGAAGTTCAACAATGTTTGTATCAGGGTATGTTGTTTGAACAATTATTACTTCTTCACCTTCAATGTTATCCAAAATACGAACATAGAACTCGTCATCAGGAAAATGTTTGAGTGTTGTCCTTACTAAAGGTTGATCTAATTCTTTAGAAAGGTCTTCTGTTATTGCCTTAGAAGAGGTACCTCCAAGTATATACATAGTTTAACAGTCGTAAATTGTTAATGTATTTTTAGTGGTTTCGTAAGAAAGTTTTTATAAGAGTTTTTGCTTATTTTTTTGGAAGGATGTGGATGTGTGTATTTAAGTAGAGCATTGTATAGATTAATAGCTATATTTATTGGCATATGCTTTATATTTTCGGTTCTTTTTGTTACTAATACATCTGCAGAGGATACTCTGGATAGCTTGGTTGACGCAAACTTTGATATTGAATTTGTAACAGGTACTGATTTGAAAATAAGTGTTACTATGGATGTCAGCGAAATAACAGTTTTTGAAACTACATATGGTAGTAGCGACATACAAAACCTGGCAGCAAGTGTGGAATACGATGACATAATAACCATGGGAGGAATAATGCAAATGCTACATGATTTATTAAAAAATCAAATAGAAATGACATTTGAAAAAGCAAATGTTGTTCCATTAAACACAAGACCTACATACGAAGATACAGAATTTAATGAAGAATACTCCGTTAACCTAACTTCCCCATTTTTTGGCGTGAATGAAACAGTAAATTCCCATGACTTTGTCAACGGAGTTTTAGATATGGACGCCATTGTATATTATGCGTTTAGTCTTCATGCAGTGTCTGGATGGAATAACACATATACAATAATTCTACCAGAATTTATGAAATACAGATCCACGACAGGATCTGCAGAAAATAATAGAATCCAATGGGAGGTGAAAAACAGAGATGGGCAACATCCTGAATTACCAGCAGACATATCAATTCAGCTGATTGAACCAACAACGCCCAGATTAACGGAGGATGACATTCATCTGGAATTTGAATTAGGTGCTAGCAATATTAACAGTATTACCTTAAAAACTATCATTTTAGCAAAAAATGTAGATATACAAGAATACGACATTTTGCCTGATTTTATTAATGAATTGGATTTTGTCTCTTCTGATGGAATTAGATTATTCATCGATAACGGGCTTCTTTCATGGGATGATCTTTATCTAAGAACAATAAAACCGATAGAACAAAATACAATAACAACGATTGAAAGCTCATCCTTTAATCAGACATTAGAAATGTCGTTTAACTGGAACCTTGAGACCACAATAAATTGTTCAACTCCATATAATACAACCAGCATGGATGATGAACCGCCGATAAAAGCTGAATTAATTGATGAAGATGTAAACCTAATGATTTGTGACATGTCGTCTAGAGGCTTTTTTGGTCTTGTTAACGCAGGTGCAATAGCAAATATTTCTGCAGATGACATTAATTTTGGAGACAGGCTTGGTGAGATAGGATATCCTTATGATGTATTTTTGCATCTTCCAAATAATATTTCTTTAGAAGGAAAAAACATTTACAGTTGGAATTCAAGTATTCCCCTTTCTGGGGAGTTTGTATCTGATCTACGACCTATTCCAGAATATTCAAAGGAAAACATAGATACACTCATTGAGATTGAAATAAGCAAAATGGATTTGGACCTTCCTAGTTTTTTTTCCGGAAATACCAAATTAACTGCAACTTCTTATATTAAAGAAGACAATTATTTTTATATAGTGAGTTTTCCTCAAGAATTTAAAATTTCTGAGAAAATCAATTTAACATACTTGAACTCCGATGCTTTTAGACTATGTACTGACGAAGATGTTTTTAATGAGGAGGATGTCGATGTTTATTTAACAAATAAAAAAGATGTTTTTGAATCAAGACTCTCTGATGTATTAAATAATTTGAAAATAAATGGTGTTGTCGATAAAGATGTATTTTATGACTCGCTAAATTGGGATGGAGATATTTCCAATATGGACAATGTGATCCCCGTTATTGTTTCGACATATGCCCATAATATATATCCTGTTGCCTTTAATCTGTCTTTTTGGCCTCCTGAAATTAGTATTTCTGATCAGTTGTTTAACCTTAAAGGTTTAGAAAAACAGAGCGTGACGTATCGCATAACATTCCCAAAGGGAATATCGGTAAATGCAAGAGACACTTTAAATAAATCAATGATAAAAGGAAAAACAAACGATGGGAGAGAATATGTGGAGCTTTCATTTGATTCTGATGAGGATGCAGAAATGGATATTGTTTTATGTGAAATTGGTGCCTCTCCAGTTTATGTATTGGGATTGTTCTTGCCTTGTATACTTAGTTTGGTGCTTGTAGTAATTCTCATCATAATAGCATATTTGATTAGAAAAAAGAGAAAAGGACGAAAAACCATACAAGGAGATATGGAATCAACAGGATATGACGATCAAGATTATTATGTTCCGCCTCCTCCCTCAACCAAATAGTTTTCATTTTTTCTTTAGTTTAAAAGCCGATGGTAGAAGTTTTAAAAGTGAGGGAGAGTTTTTTAATAACGGAAAGGCAAGTTTTGATGGGTAATCAATATCCCCATACTTATTAATGGCATCAATTGTTTTTTTATTGTTTAACTTTTTAATATATCTATCTAGTTTTTCATCATTAAAATTTTTAAATATTGTTCTGAATTTCATACCTAATGATAGCTCTTTACCAATTTCTTTTGACCACAGCTTATGATATTTATTAAGAACTCGACTGCTAAAGTCATTAAGCTCTAACGCTTCCAAAGCTACAGATGAACAATAATGGGCACATAACAAACCAGGATATATGCCCCCTCCTGATGTCGGTTTTACTTGCGCCGCAGCATCTCCTACAAGCATGATGTTTGATTCAACAGTTTTTTTAAGCGGCCCCAAGGGTATGGCCCCGCCAATATGTTTTGTAATTTTTATGTTTTGTAATTGTTTGGATTTTAATAGATGGATAAAGCATTGTTTTAATGTAGTTTTTGAGTTGCTATCAATACATAAACCGATTCGGGCCTCTGATCCATCATTATTTATTGGGATAACCCATGCAAAAAATCCTGGTGCGATGTTTTGCCCTAAAAAAATTTCTACAAATTTAGGATCTAAGTTAATGTTTGTTATCTCTGCACCTATCCCTCTTAAAAACTCGATTGGTTGAGGAAATCTAAATACTTCTCTAATTTTTGAATGTGGGCCATCTGCACCAATAAGAAGAGAGCAGTTTATTTGAGTTGTTTTTTCTTTTTGTAATATATCTAATTGAATATTATTATTTCTTTTTTTGCCAGATGTTGTTCTGCTCTCTAAATAAATTTCAGCGCCGCTGTTTTTAGCGTTATCGATGATCTCTTCATCAAATTGTGAGCGGTTGATCACAAGAGCATGAACTCTATCTCCACCTATCGTTAGTACTTCTCCAGAGGGAGAATAGATATGAGCACCATAGATTTCGTTTTGAACAACCTTTGTTTTAGAAAAATCTAAAAAATTAAATATCCTTGATGTTACCAAGCCGGCACATTTTAAAGGCATCCCTATTCTTTTATGTTCTTCAAATAGCGCGGTTTTAAATCCTTCACTAGCTATTTTTTTTGCCACATAACCACCAACCGGCCCTCCGCCAATAACTGCTACGTCGTATTTTTCCATCGCGCAATAGAATACCACCAAAGATTTATAACAAAAACGGTGATTCAGTGGCCTAATGATTACATTAGCTGGTATTTTGCTAGTCACATTTGAAAGATTAGGTGGAATATTTTTTTTCACTAGAAAAAAAAGCAAGAAAATAGAAGATGAACCCGATCAGGATCATAATAACTTATTATGTAGATTTGTAACAGACGGCGCTGGAAGAAAAATTGGAGAGAGCGTATCTTTAGATGAGGACATACTTATTATAAAATCCGGTGATAAATTTCTTGGTGTTCCTCTCAAACATATAGAAGAAGAGGGAAAAACCATTTTAGTAAAGGGATTGGTAGATTTTGATAACGCCTATGAAATGGGGGAAAAATGGCGAAAAGAATCGTTTCGCGAAATAAATCAAAAAGACAAATCTGAAGGAAAGGAAGATGGATTTTGAATATAAACTAGTGGTTGTTACTAGAGAAGATTTGAGCCTTTCTTTAGGAAAACTTGCTGCACAGGTAGCTCATGCTGCAGTTGCATGCACATTACTAACAAAGAAAATCAATCCTAAATGGTTTAATAAATGGCAAAACGAGGGTGCCAAAAAAGTGATTGTTGCGGTCGAAAGTTTAGATGATTTTTTCTCCCTTAAAGAGAGAGCGGAACGTCTGGGAATTGTATCAAATATTATTGAGGACGCAGGTCATACTGAAATACCTCAAGGAACCAAAACAGTTCTTGGACTTGGTCCTGCTCCAAATAATTTGATTGATCAGATTACAGGCGATTTGCCTTTATTATAGTTCCTAATAATTTATCCTATAACAGTAACTTTGTTTGGCCTTTTAAATTATAGTTTGCGAATTCCTTGAACATTTCATCTTCCTGCAAGACATTTATCAAGTCTTTAGAAGATGATGACATTTGGATTTCTCTAGTTCGTCCATGTCTCCCCTTTGAAATAACTCGAGCAGTAATTATACCTAACATATCAAGCTCAGAAATCAGATCGGCAGTTCTTCTCTGAGTTAAACAATTGTAGCGTGTTTTTTTGCATAGCTCTTTATATATCTCATATACTTCGCCTGTGGTCATTGCCTGGGTCCTGCCTGCTTTTTTGTTTTGTTTATCGAGTAATATTATAGAATAAATTATCAATTTAGACTGACTAGGTAAAGTGCGTACGACTTCAATTATACGATCTATTTCAATTTTATTTTGAGCTGTTTTTACATGATGTCTAGTTATCTTCAGAGAGTTACTGCGTTCTGCCACCTCTGCTGACACCCTCAGAAGATCAAGAGCCCTTCTTGCATCACCGTGTTCTTGAGCAGACAATGCTGCGCATAATGGAATTACCTCTCCTTCTATCAGGCCCGGCTTTAATGCCCTCTCTACACGATCATGTAATATATCCTGCAACTGCTCAGCATCATATGGATAAAAAACCATGTTTTCTTCACCCAAGCTTGATTTTACTCTTGGGTCTAAAAACTCTGTGAACTTCAAGTCGTTTGAAATGCCTATGACTGAGACTTTGGCATTTTCAAGCTCACCATTAATACGAGATAAGTTATATAGTGCCTCATCGCCCTTGAGTTTATCAATTTCATCGAGTACTACAACAGTCACGCCTTTCTCCTTATCCATCATGGATTTTACTTTTGAATATACCTCATCAGTTGGCCAACCAGTAAAAGGGATGTGGTCGTTCCACTCATTAATAAAATGATTTGCAATGTTTTGAAGGAGGCGGTATTGTGTATCCACAATTTCGCAATTGATATAAATAAAATTAACGTTTGTATGGGTCTCTTTACCTTTCTTTAAAAGTTCTTTCCCTACAAATTTTGCTACTGCCGTCTTACCTGTTCCAGTTTTACCGTAAATGAATACGTTTGATGGGGTTTCTCCCCTTAAAGCAGGAACTAAAACGGTTGCAAGATCATTTATTTCTTTTTCTCTGTGGGGTAAAATCTCTGGCATATACGACGGTCTCATTACCTCCCTGTCGATGAATAACCCCTTAGATTTTAGCAAATAACCAAATATATCTTCGTTTGTGCTATTTTCTATCGTAAAATGAGCCTCCTCATTTTTTGGTAAGTAATAACTACATAATAAATTTTGTGTAAATTTTTAATAGATGTTTATATCTGTTGGAAAGAAAAAAGAGAGGGGGGACTATTTCGTGTGGAGATTTTAAAAATGAAAAAGCAAATTCGCAAATTCGCAAATTTAAATCTTAAAATTTTTCTATATTTATAATTTTAAAAATCGAAATATTCAAATATTGGAAATCGAATACCTATAAGGAAATACTACGTCCTTTTCATTAATAAATATAAACAATACCCAAAATATGTATTTCCACACGAAATAAAGGGGTCTGTCCTTATTCAAGTTTCAATTGATTATAACACATAAAATGCTTATAAAATAAGATTAATGTCGTTTTGGATAACGACATCAAAAAATTTAACTTCCAACTATTACAACATCTTTTACTGATTTTATAGTTTCAAAAGGAAATATAAGATGTCCCATGTCATCCAAATGGTACAATCTTGGATCTATGTCCTCTGAAGGTTCTATAAGAATACCCAATAACGATCCAGTTTTTCCATCAACTAAAGAATTTCTTAGAATGCCTAGATACAACCCTTCCTCACTCATTACAGTTTTTCCTCTAAGTTCACTTTCAAGAACTTTCATTATATATCCCTCCTTTTTATTATAAACTCACAAATATTGTATGTATCTATCTTTTTTATCCTTTTTGGCTATGCAACGTCGGTGTCTCTTTTGTACTCTTTTACTATATCACTGGAGCGGCTCTCCTTTAATTTTTTATAGTAGTTGATTAAATCTTTTGTAATGGTCGCAGGGACGTCCTTTTTCGCTCTTTCAAAATGAGTTTTATTAACTTCGTCTGCTTTGATATCCTCTCGCAACGCTAGCATTGCCGCCTCTCTACAAAGTCCTTCAATATCTGCACCAGAAAAACCCTCGGTCTCTTCAGCCAATTCTTCTAAGGATATATCATCTGCAAGGGGCATTCCCTTTGTATGTATTTCAAAGATGGCGATTCGAGATTTTTTGTCAGGTGCAGGAGTTAGCAACAATCTATCAAATCTACCTGGTCTTAGCAACGCAGGGTCTAACATATCAGGTTTGTTGGTCGCTCCGATGACGACCACGCCTTCCATGCTTTCAAGGCCATCAATGCTTGTTAAAAGTTGGTTTACCACACTTTCAGTGACATGGGAGCCAGAATATGCGCCTCTTCTTGGAGCAATAGAATCAATTTCATCAAGAAGCACTATAGTTGGTGCCACTTGACGCGCCTTTTTAAATAGTTCACGAACTGCCTTCTCACTTTCTCCCACCCACTTGCTGAGAACTTCGGGCCCCTTTATTGAGATAAAGTTTGCCTTTGATTCATTTGCAATGGCTTTTGCAAGTAATGTTTTCCCAGTTCCAGGTGCTCCATACAACAAAATCCCTCTAGGTGCTTTTATTCCCATGCGTTTAAAAACTTCGGGTTTTGTAAGGGGCCATTCTACTGATTCTCTAAGTTTCTGTTTTATTTCCTCTAATCCACCAACATCATTCCAAGTTACTTTTGGAATTTCGATGAAGAATTCCCTAAGGGCAGAAGGCTCAATTCCACGGTGTGCATTTTTAAAATCGGACATTGTAACTTCCATTTTTTCTAGCAACTCAGGAGGAATTGGCTTTTCCAAATCTATCTCTGGCAAATATCTTCTTAGTGTATTCATAGCCGCCTCTCTTGCAAGAGCTGCAAGATCGGCACCAACAAAACCGTATGTTATATCTGCAGTTTCATCTAGAATAATTTCCTTGGCGACCCTTTTTATAAACTCTCCAGAGTTTTCTTTTATTGACTTCAGCCTTTCATCAATCTGTTGTTCTACTCTTATTTCAAGTTTCGAATCCTCAGCAGCATAAGGTAGCAAATTGATAATTTCATCAGTAAGTAGCTTTACTAATTCTTCATAAAATTTGGCAGGTAACTCGGCCTCGAATTTACTAAATATGACTTTTAGATAATCCTCAATAGCAGCTTTTTTATTTTTATTTTTTTGTTTTGACAAGTTTCTTATGAGATCAGATACCTGGATCTTTTTGATGCATTGTTTTATTGTGTTTTTTATATTCTCCGTATCTATTTTTTGTCCTGCATAAAATTCATCTATGTCGGCATTAATGGGCATGCCTCTCGTATGAATTTGTAAAATTTCCTTCCTGCCGTCTCTATCTGGAACATCTATTCTAATTTCTCTATCAAATCTTCCTGGTCTCCTTAATGCAGGATCTAAGATATCAGGTATATTCGTAGCACCGATAACTATCAAGTTTCCCCTGCCCTTTAGTCCGTCCATCAATGTTAGAAGCTGTGATACAACACGTCGTTCAACTTCTCCGTGTACTTCACTCCTTTTTGGGGCTATTGCATCGATCTCATCTAGGAATACTATTGATGGCGCATTTTTCTGCGCCTCCTCAAAGATTTTCCTAAGATTCTCTTCACTTTGTCCATAAAACTTACTCATGATTTCTGGGCCATTGATGGTGTAGAAATTTGCACCAGATTCATTGGCAACGGCTTTTGCAATGAGGGTCTTTCCCGTTCCGGGTGGACCATGAAGCAAAACACCTTTAGGTGGATCAATGCCAAGCCGATTAAAAACTTCGGGATGTTTTAGAGGAAGTTGAATCATTTCCTTAACTCTTTCCAGTTCATTATGAAGGCCGCCAATATCTTCGTAGCTAACCCTTGGACCTTCTTCTTCTGCGATTTTTGCGGCTTCTTCTTTGACACGAAGCATAGTCCTTTCATTTATTGAGACAATCCCATGAGGGCTAGTGTCAACGATTACAAAAGGAAGCGCATTTCCAAAAAAAGCGATACCAGGTATAGTAATTTCATCGCCTTTGGTTATGGGGCGTCTTAACAGATTCTTTCTAATTATGGTATCTATCCCCATTCCAAATTCAATTCGTTGTCCTTCGGGCATTAGAGGAGCTAAAACAACTTCTCTTGCCTCTTTTACCTCTGCTCGTCTTATTTTTACACGATCCCCCAAACCCGTTCCAGCGTTTTTCCTCGTCAAGTTATCAATACGAATTATTTTTTTACCCTCGTCTGATGGATGGGCCCTCCAAACAGATGCAGCAGTTGGTTTTGTACCTTCAATTTCTATAATATCTCCAATAGATAAGTCAAGATCAATGCGCGTTTGATGGTCGATACGGGCTCTGCCGTATCCAACATCTTGTTGGAAAGCTTCAGAGACTTTTAGAACGATATTTTGTTGCATCTTTACGCTCCCACCGATATTAATTAAGTTTGGCAGAAGAATAAACGCATTATAAATTTTTCTACAATTTTGATTGTAAAAAAAACAATAGTTAAATAAACATTATCTATATTTTAAATATTATATTTTAAAAATATACATTATAAATCTGGAAAATAAATCAAACAGGTGATAAAAAACGGAATTAAAATACTTTGCAATTATCCTTTCTGTTGTATGCATCCTCTTTCTTTATTTTTTGTCTACTCTTTCTCAACCAATTATGATAGATTTGCATGAAATCCCAGATTATGAAGGAAAACAAGTAATTGTTGAAGGCGTTGTAACCGAGCATCGAACCACAACATATGGTGGGCAAATAATCGAGATAAAAAATCTAGATAGTAAAAATAGTTCAAAAACCATTGTATTTGTTGAGGGAGAAACACCTGTAGAATATGGGGACATAATTCAAGCAACAGGAACGGTGCAAAAATATAAGGGCGAATGGGAAATAGTAGTAAATAACGAAAGGTTTGTAAAAATTTTACGAAAGTGGAGCAATATTACTTTTCCATTATGGCAGCTTGCAGAGAACCCTAATAAGTATGTTGGCACAAATGTTAATGTGACTGGTTTTATTGATAGAAAATATGATGCCTATTTTTATTTAGTTGATTCAGAAGAACAGTATACGGTTGCCGTTTATTATGATTCATCAAGATTTTATAATTTTTCGCAGGGAGACGCAGTATACGTTGGAGCAAGATTTGTCTACGATGCAGAAACTATGCGATTTGTGCTAAGTGCTAAAGAAAAAACACATAGCATTTCTGTAATAAAAGAGGAGTAGCTGATGTTAGAGCTCGCTCTTATATTGATATTTTGCATTCTTGGGGTTATTGTTGGTATTGCAACTGGGCTTTTGCCTGGCCTGCATGTTAATAATATTGCACTCATCCTGCTATCGTTGTCTGGCCCTATAGTGGCGATGTGTAGCCCTCTCTTTGCATACGGAATTTCTGAGGAATTTATTTTTATGTTGATCTGTGGATTTATTATAGCCGTGTCAATTTCTCATACATTTCATGATGCAATTCCCACTACTTTCATCCAGTAGTTCCGAAAGTACTTTTAAACTTTTCTAAATCGGGCTAAAATTCATTTTTCAAGGCAGATCTAACGACTTGTTTTATCGTCAAAATAACAAAAATTGCAAAATACAAACTAAAATAACTTTCAAAACTAAAAAATAAGAGATAGAAACCTAGTCAACACTAAACCAAATGAAAAAACAGCCATAAAAAAGCATATTTGTCAGCCTCCTGGATCGATGGTGTAAAGCATCGTCCCAAACAGTTTGGAGGTTATCAAGTGATCTTCTTCTACCTTACCAAACAGGGCAAGCCAAAGAAGAATGTCTGCAAGAATCCACAGATTGTACAATAAGACTGCGAACATGAAGTAAAACAACCGTATCATGTAGTTCTTAGAGGTTGTTTTGGGAAGATACTGCTTTTTTACCCTGTAGCTCGATTCGATACCCCAGCGTTTATCATACTGGTCGAACAGCGTATCAAGCAGTTCTACGTCATTCGGGTCATACTCCTCGTTGGTGGCAAACACCCGTTTTTCCTTCTTTCCATTTTTACACTCTTCCTCCAAGAAAACTAGGTTTAGTTTCACATCTTTCAGGATAAAATCCTTGATTACTGCTGGTACAGGAGTTATTTTCAGCAGTTGCCGTACATTGTATTGCCGTATCCCAGGCATCAGATACTTTAGATGAAACTGGTCGAATACCCTTATTACTTTTGAATCAAAGAACGCTCGGTCGACATAAACCTTTCTGATCTTTATTCGTGGTAGAGCATAGTCGAGCAGCTTTCTAACGAGTTTGTCTTTGCTTACATTATCCAAAGCACTGACAGGTAACGCCAAAAGGGTGAACCGTTTTCCAGCCTCTACAATGTTGATGGTAATAAACTTGTAGCAGCTGGAAGTCCCATCCTTTGGTTCTTTCCCGACTACCATAAAAGTGGATTTATCTCCGTAGAAGTACCATTCCGTGAAGTCGATAGCAACATCATATCGTTTCCGCATGTCAAAGATATTGGCCGTCCTAGCCATATCCCATACAACTTCAAAAAGAGTGATAAACATCCTGTGTACATCTTTGTAATTTGGGTAGTTTTTCAGATGATACAAGAGGGTATCTGCATCTGGGCATCCTATTGGTCTTAGTTCCTTGAAGGTTTTATTTCCGTTCTCTGCGAAATCCCTTGTCTGCCCCATGTGTATCAGGAGATCTATGAACTGGTTCTTCTTGTAGAATGTATTGTTTTTCAGGTTCAGGTTGATGAAGGGTGCAAACCGTTTCTTGAAAAGTCTGGCGATCTCTCTGGCTTTGTCTCTTTTCTGGTAATATTGATTTCGTTTCTTCGTTTCTTTCTTTGGTTTTTCTGGTGCCAAAGTTTTTACATCAAGAAGAATACCGAACTTCTCAGAAACCTCCAGTATCTTAGCTGTGGCAAAATCAAGCAGTTCTTTTGTTTGATTATCAAGGATATTATTAATAAAATATCCAATTTGAGTTCTATCTGGTGTTTCACTAAACCCTAATTTGAATTTATCTTTTGGATTCCTTCTAAGGTATTTTGTCAACTTTGTATGAAACTTAATGCCCTTTAATTTTTGATATAAAACAAGTTTGAATAGTGATTCATAGGAGAATTTGATTTTCCTGTATTGCTTCTCTCCAAATATGGATGCATTAAAAATTTTGAGATAATCAGCTATGCTGATGTTCTTCTGTTTTTTGATTATTTCAAATGTATTATATATCTCGTTTGTGATGTGCTTTTTGGAGATAATTTGTGTGGTTCCTGCCATGCAGTTATTTCCTGCCAAGGGGGAGTCTCAAATCTTCCCTTGGCTATAACATTTTATACTACTACTAGTAATATACTAATAGTAATACTATTTATATATGTTTTGAGTTAAAGTTATATACTATTAGTAATATAGCAGTAGTAATGGCAAAGATAAAGCTAGAAGGATACAAATGCGAACGATGCGAACACGAATGGGTGCCACGAAACAAAGAAGAATATCCTAATGTCTGCCCTAAATGCAAAAGCCCGTACTGGGACAAGCCTAGAAAATTCCCTAAGAAATGAAACTGTTTCAAGTTTCTCCTCAAGGATACCACATAGCTTCAATTTTATATATTATTTTTCGACCATAATTTGGACGGGTCATAACATGGCCAGTTCATAATATGGACGGTCCATTTTGTGGACGGTCCATGAGATGGACCTATCATTATAATTGCAAAATACCGAAAAATAAATATAATATTAATTTAAAAAAATAAGAAAAATTAATATAGACATAATTTGTTTAAAAAATTAGATGGTGGGAAAAAACTCTAAAGGAGAGAGAGAAACTGTTAAAATAAACGTATATGAAAGGACAAAAGAATTAGGAAAAATCATCGGTTGTAAAGGGACAACAGCGATATTATATTTATTAGATGAACGACCTCGACAGTATACAGAATTAGATTCTAAGCTCGAATTGTCTCATGCTACATTTTTAAGGCAACTAAATATGCTTAAGATACTTAATTTAATAGAGACAAAATCAATAAAATCTAAACGACGGAAGACTCACATATATGATCTTACGGATAGAGGAGTAGAACTAATGAAATTCATTAACTCATATGAAAAGGAAATCAAATTGCCATTAGAGCAACAAAAAATCCCAGAAATTTCCGAGAATTAATAATTACTCAATACAATAAAATATAGTGAGAGTTGTGTTTTTTTCTAAAAGAATCATGAAGCATACGTGTCTACACTTACTACATATATACGCTTTCCCAAATAGCAGCTTTGCACCCTTAGTCGTTTCTGCACCCAAAGTCCGTGTTTTGCACCCAAAGTCCAATAAATAAGAAGGAAGTTGGGCTTTGCACTTTTATGGTTTTGCTCTAAAATTCACGTTTGACCTAAAAATAAGAATTTTGACTTAAAATTTATTAATAAATACTGTATTGCAATTTCTCCGCTTTTGATTTGATGGAATATTCAGAAGGAGATAAAATATTATGAATGAAAATATAATTGTAGTTTTAGATATTGAAACTACTGGTTTTTTACGTGATGGCGGTTTGATTGTTGAAATTGGTATTGTTGAATTAAATTTATTAGATGGTTCTACCAACGTTGTGTATGATGAACTCGTTAAGGAAGAAGGTTTTTGTGATACTCATAAAAATTCATGGATTTTCCAAAACTCTTCTTTAAAATTTGATGAGGTAATGCAAGCAGAACCTTTAAACATAAGTGTTCTTCAAGATGTCTTAAATAATTATAAAGTCACTGCATATAATAAAAAATTTGATTTTGATTTTCTTAGGACTCGTGGCATATCAATTGAAAATGAACTCGATTGTCCCATGATATTAATGACACCTATTTGTAAATTACCTTTTACAGATGGAAATGATATTCAATCCAATGATTATAAATGGCCTAAAGTAACAGAGGCATGGAATCATTTATTTCCCGATAATCATTATGTTGAAAAACATCGTGGTTGTGATGATGCAAAGCATGAGGCAATAATTGTATATGAACTTTTTAATAGAGGTCTGTTTAAAATCAATTAATTGGCGCTTTGCACTTTTATTCCATTCTGCATTTTTATTCGTGATTCTGCACTTTTATTCAGCATCTCCAGTAGTTGGATAAGTTGGTGGCTAATTATGTTCCATCAACTAGATTTTTAAAATTTACTTTCCCCTCTTATTACTTTTAACTTGTTCTTGTGAAGGTTCATGTAAATGACACTTAGAAAGAAGTTGTTGGATTGAGTTATAATACTTCTCAAACAATTCTGGATTTGAGAATTTTGAAAAAGAAATTCCTGGAGTTTCCGCCCTTTCTGTTTCATACATATAATGTGAGATAAAAAATTTACCATTAGGTGTAGAAGGATCAACGCAAACTGCATGAAAGGTTGGAAGCTTGTTATAAATATAAATATCAAATCTACCAGATAGATTCATACCTTGAAATTCTTTCTTTATCCTCTTGAGTTTATCGAGCGAGCGTCTCATATCATTAACATAATCTGGTTCTCCACAGTCAGCAGAATATGTCGACGCAATTTGGGAATCTGGATTTAGCATAATGCATTTGAAATTCACTCCTTTTTTTAATAACTCAATTACGTGATCTTTGAACTCCTCCGATCTTCTCTGAAAAAAATATCCAGAAAACGTCTTAAGACCAATGCCAAGTTCAATTACCTCAGATGTTGCACTCTGGAAGAATTGCACTTTTTCATTGATTGTCCTTCTTCCTAATGAATGAAGTTTGAATTGGTATCCATTTATATTTAGTTTAAAAATTTCAGTTTCTCCGATTCCTCTAAGCTCAATAACTTTTGGGTTTTCAATAGATAAAGAATCGAAATCTTTTATGAAACTATTTACAACTTCTTCAAGAGGTTTATCAATAATGATTTCATCTGGATCGGCATGGCCTATAAGTCGTGCACAGCGATCCACAGCACTTCCAAGGACATCTTGGGCATCATTTACTTTAATTTCCTCTACCTCACCTATAGTCAATGCAACTTTTGTAGAGAAATCAGTAAAATTCTTTGTCGCTACAATCATATTTACTGCTGCTAAACAAGCTTTCAGCGGATCATCAAATTGTGACAAAATACCATCACCCAGCTCTTTAATAACAGCACCATCAAATTCTTCAATTATTCTTCGACAAATATGATTGTGAAACAACGCAGTTCGTGTTCCGAGATGATGGCCATGCTCTAATTTTAGGGGAGTAGAGCCAGTAAGGTCGAATATTCCAATAGTAATAACTTTAGCTGAACCTTTAATGTTTTCAACAAATGATTTTTCTTCACGGACAATATCTTCTAAGTTCGCTATATATGTCCCATTTAATGGGTTGTTTCCTTTAATTTCAGAGGCGCTTTTATTAATTTCTTGAGATGTTTTCATTATTAGCCCACTTGAAACTGATTGTTGTAATTACTTTAATAAGAACCCAATAATATATAGCTTTCTAAATTACTTTTAAAAGATACCCATATCTATGATAATGCATGAACGCCTAAAATGAATAATATTGCCCACATAGTTCCACTAAATAATCCTGAAATGAATGATAATTTTAGTTTTAAGGTCAAAAAGCAATATGCTAAAGTGAACAATCCTATCATAGTCAGAAGGGAAGATATAATATTAATTGTCTGACCGTTTAATGAATCAATAATCATTGGAATAAGCATAAATCCAAATAACAAGTTTACAATAGTTATTACCTTATCTTGCCATTTCCGTTCTTCCATTTAATCACTCAATTTTTTATAGGAGGGAAAATGAAAAATAATGACCATGTATTCTTATTTACCAATACTCTTCTTCAAGCCAACTATTGAATCTTTGTAAAGCTTTTCCTCTATGCGAAAACTTGTTTTTTTCTTCAATTGTCATTTCACCGAATGTCTTTTCTGAACCAGAGGGTTGAAAAATCGGATCATAATCAAAACCATTAGTTCCCTTTTCTTTATCGACTATAACACCATTAGTTGTTCCTACAAATAATTTCAATTTAGGTCCCTTTGATGGGGGTTTAAAGGCTATTACGGATTTGAAATATGCACTTCGATCCTTTTCATCTTCTAGAAGGACTAATATGTTTTTGTTGCCAAGTGTCTTATGCACATATCCTGTTGCGAATCCTGGAAAATCACTTAACGCACTTATAAAAAGACCTGAATCCTCTACAAATACAGCTTCATTAAAAGATTCTGTGAGTACTTTTAGAGAATATATTGCAATATTTTCAAGAGAATAATCTTTAATCTCGATTAACTTCTTCTTTAGTAATTTTAATCTATTCTTTCCTATTATATTTTCTGCTTCTCTGTATTTATTTAAATTGCTAGTTGCAAAATAAATACTTTTACTCATGATCGTCCTCATTTATTTACAAATTCCTTCTTTTTTCAAAATCTTTTTTATTTCATTATAAACGTTTATTATTCCTTGATCTTTATCTTCAACGATGCGGTACCTTTTAGTATACTCAGTTGCAAGTTGTTTATAGATTCCTTGAACTTTTATTAGGAACTCAATGTCTTCATATTCTGTCCTATTTTTTGTCCTTTTCAATCTTTTTTCAATTATTTTCCTATCTGCGATTATTAGAATTGTTACATCAGGATCTTTTAACAAACCGTAATTGACACATGATTCATGGATTTTTTTAAAAAAATCAAGAGGACATGCCCCTTTTTGGAAATATTTTTCTGTGTGAATTGATTGATATGCAAACCAACTATCTGCATATCGATCGGCAATCACGGATTTGCCCTTTCTCAAACTCTTACTAATTTCTTTTGTATAGTTATGTAAACGAGCAGAAAGTAAAAGAAAACTTTCTGAAATATTGGGTATATTTTTTCCATATTTTGTACCATCTGTGAAGATTGAATCCCAAGGTTCAAATTTTGGTGGATCATAAATATAAGTATACTCTGGATATTCAGTCTCTAAGATGTTACAAATCAAAGTTTTCCCTGTCTTATCGACACCTTCAAATGTAACAAATTTTGCCGAAGTACCAGAATCATCTTCTTTTACCATTCATTCAGAGGATAGATTCGGTTTATTTTAAATTTTTCATAATAAACATCTTCATTAAAAGAAAAAAGTTCGTCATTAATTTCATTATTTCCAAATTTTTTTGAAATAAACGGATTATTATCAATACAATATCTAAGAGGCCAATCTACGGCTTTAGAAATTCCAATCCTAGTGGTAATGATCGTATCAAAATTAATTAAATTTGTATTGTAAAAAGAAATCATACTGCTGTGGAGTTTTTTGTTATTAGCATTTTCTTTTGTTATGCCCAATGATTCAGTTAATTTTCCAGGACCCGTGGCAAGTTTAATTAGATTATCAGTTCCCCTTCTTTTTTTCATCAATTCCAATCCATGAGTGGGCTCGATTGCTCGAATTAATATACACTCTGGATGTGAATTATATTCACTTATGACATTTAGATTATTATATCTATGTATTTTAAAGACGTATATAGTTCCTTTCCCTTTATAAAACGGCCTGTTTCTTTTAGTAAGACCATTGGAAAGATGGCATGCAGGATCGTTTTTTCCTAGATATGCTTCAGTTTCAACTATTATGCCTCCAGCAATTCCCTCTTCGGTTTTATTTAAAAGCAATTTTCCCAACAAACTTTTTGCAATATCTGTACATTTTCCTTTAAAAAAATCTATGGATAATTCTTCAAATATTTTCACTTCTGTTGGATTGTTTTGGTACATCCCTTTTAGGATATATTTTTCGAGGGCACCCTTATCATTTTTGGCAAGGTCATTGAATCTATTATCAAAATTGGTTTCTTTTATATTACGACCCCCGCCCCTTTTTTTCCACTGGAGATTTATTTAAATGGACCACTTTATTCCTTCCCATAACCTCTACCCAAACAGCATCCTTGTATTCAAGAGCGAGAACATATTTAGCTATTGTATTCAAAGATAGTCCTGTGATTTCACGTATCTCTTTAAAATAGAGTCCTCTAGAGTTATTCGATTTTCTGAGGGTTGTTAGTATTTTTTCCTCCATATCTTCTTTCTCCATCACGTTGGACATCAAATACTGTAATAGTGATTATCATTAATCACTGTTTTCGTAAAGCGTTAGTACTATTTAATATTAATGATTGTTATCAATGAGCGATAACAGTGAGTACTTTCACTCACCCCCTCGGCTTTGCACTTTTATTCACGATTTTTTCCCTAAATCTTAAATAAAACATTTTTCTTTGTATTATTTTGGGAGGATTCGTGAAAAGTCGATTTAATGATTATTTTTGGAGTTTTGAAAAAAATGAGTCAAAGAGCAATTAAAAAGAAAGTAGAACATAAGAGGCTTTGTTGCTAAAGTCGGTTTTGTCGCTAAACTCTGTTTTCTGTCGCTAAAGTCCATATTTATAAGGAGAGAGTGTTTTTAGCCCAGAAGAATCAGCATCTAAAGAGCACACAAAAAAGTTGCACAAGGCAAAGAACAAGTAAGTTGGCTCGAAATCCAACCAGCAATATAAACCACAATGAACCAAATAATAAATTCTTCTAGCAAAAAATACCTACTACTGATTTTTGAATAAAAGGAGCAACGATAGTTTTAATTCTGCTAATATAACTCTCGGAAAGATAGTTCCATGGATATTTTTTGACGCAGGGATGATATTATTTATTCTAAATACCCGTTGGATAGGTTTTTGGTGATTTTTAAGCCAGAATTGACTTTTAGGGCAAAGCCCCTTATCAAATACTTTTAATACACTTATAGAAAAGCTTAATAGTAAAAACCAATATATTAGTAAAAAACCAATATATTAGGAAATATAAGGTTAAGGAGCACAGTATGATCAATGAACTGGCAATATTACCGATATTGTATCCTGGATTTTTTGAAATGGTTTATGCACCAAAGTGGTATTATACCCTAGGTGTGAAGCAAGATGCTTATTCTCGTGAAATCTGTTATTGTTCAAAACGTCTCGACAGATCTAATTATTTCTTCTCTCACGTAAGAGAAGTTTTAGATGAATTGAGCAAAAAAGGAATACTTAATGATCTTGATTTGATTTCGTCTCTCCCATCCCATAATGTTGGGGCTTATTCGCCAACATTAATTCCCCTAGCTGAAAAAATCTCTGATTATTTGAATGTTCCTGATGAAAATATAATTTCCCGCACTAAATCCACAAGGGAAGGAGGACAAAGACTAGACACTCGTTATTCAAGATTTCTTTCAGTAAGAGATTCAATGACAGTTACACGAGAATTGAATGAAAATAAGATAATGTTGCTTGACGATGTAAAGACTACAGGAGTCACAATTTTGGAGACAAAGAGGATTTTATTCAAGGCAGGATTAAAAAAAACTGTGACTGTTTGTTTTGGAATCAACTCCCGTATCGATCGTGGTTAATTTGAGATGGTGGAAGGAATGAATGAAAAAGAACTTGTAAAATGGTTTAAATTATGCAGAGTACAAGGATTGGGACCAAGAAAAATCATCAAATTATTTAATGCATTCAAAAACATAAATGTAATTTGGAATGTATCTACAGATGAATTACTAAGAACCAGATTTTTTAAAGAGACAATGATTGAAAGTTGGATAAGGTTAAAAAATGCTTCTCCTGAAAATTTTGAAAAAATTATTTCTGAATGCAAAGAAAATAATATAGTAATACTTCCGATCATTTCAGATAAATATCCTGCTCAATTAAGATACATTCCTAATCCTCCTTTGAATTTGTTCTTACAAGGAAGTTGTGATTTATTACTTGCAAAAAAGGTTGCAATCGTTGGCAGTAGAAGATCAAATGAAGAAGCGAAAAAATGGGCATTTGTAAAGGCAGTAAATCTTGCAAAGCAAGGAATTGCAATTGTTAGTGGTGGGGCAAAAGGAATAGATATTGAGGCACATAAAGGGGCATTGAGTGTTTCTGGAAAAACAATCTGTGTAATGGGTACTGGCTTGCTTAATTTGTATCCTGAAGAGCATGAGCCATTGTTTAAAGAAATTAGAAAAAAAGGTTTGTTGATCAGTGAAAACAATCCAACCTTTACTGGTGGACGTATTGCTTTACTTCAGAGAAATAGAATTACTTCTGGTATTTCTGATGCGTTGATTGCTGTGACAAGCTCGAATAATGGGGGATCTATGACACAATTAAAACATGCACATGAACAAAGAATCCCCATATTCTGCCCAAAAAATAGTTTAAACTTTATTCCAAACGAGGGAATTGAGAAAGTAAAGAAAGGATTCAAGATCACAGAAATCGAAAACATTAATCCAGTATTAGAGGTGATAAAGAAAAATAATCTCCCGTATCTTACTGCTGATCAAACAATCTTGTTCTAGTTTCATCAGCTTCTATCTTTCTTTCTGGGAGTGTTCCAATAAGGATTTTTGCATTTGGGACAGACCTTTGGTATTTCTTTACTTCGTGTAATCCAATTATGTTCACATCGTTCGCATCTGCATTTCATGACGGTGACCCAAAACCAATCCTCTGGTTTTTTAAAGAAAGAGATGTTATGAAAATTGTTGTGGGGGAAAATGAGAAAACAACTATTATTAGTTGGAATAGTTTGCCTATTAATTGTAGTGGGATTAAGCGGATGTTTTGATCAGAATGGTTCTATATTTGACGGATCAAAAGGTGTTTGTTACTACGACTACAAATTTAATGAATCATACTATGCTGGGTATTATTGGGTAGCCGATGAAGGATATAAGTATGCCATAGCAACATTGTGCGTTAAAAATGAAGCAGAACAATATGTTTCTACAAATCCTTATCATTGGAACCTAAGAGCTAGCGGTATTGAATATCCCCATTCAACTGCTACTTATGATGAAGGAATAGATCATCAAACTGTAAAGGTCTACAAAGGCGGAATATTTACTACAACAATAGTTTTCGAAATCCCAGAAAATGTGAACATAGAAAGTTGTAGTATTGTGCCAAATGACGCTTCTTTCGCCAGAGTAGTAGATTTTATTAGAGATGATAGTTTAATATGAAATTTGTAGAGTTGAGGGAGTTCCAAAATCATCGAAATTCAATCCCTTTTTATCCTTCCACAAAACCAAAGATTTTTCTTGAGCAGAAACTAATCCGCTCTTTTCCGTTTCCAGAACAAGAATAATGCAATAGCACAAACCACCAGGATTAGTTCAAACCCAGGGGAACCGTTTGATCTAATAAATTTGATTTCAATATCTGTATTTGCTATTGTTTTACCCGTTACTGTCCTACCGTCAGAGCTAATTTGCTTATCGTTTATGCCAGTAACTGTATCGATCTTATAACCTTCAGGGAAAGTAATTGTTTCATTATAAACATAAACATTCTCAGTACCAACTTCTTTAAAAACGTGTGATTCAAGATTAGCGTCAACTGAACTAAAGGTGATTTCTGTTTGTGCATCCATTGTTATTGTATCTGTATTATTTGTATTTCCAGTAGCATCCTTTATTGAAATATTAATGCTTGTATATTCTCCACGAATACCGTCCAGATAGTATTCACAATCCTCAATAGCTGACATCTCTTCCATATAATCTTCAAAATCCTCAACTTCCGAAGCCGTAACCATCCCATCTGCATTGCCTAAAAAATCAATTGTTTCTCGCAAATATTCGCTTGATGGGTCAAAACCTGAGCCACCACTTCCAGAATAGTATATAGTAGCTTCAACTACGACATTAGACAAAGATAAAAATGTGTGTGTTTCACTTCCACTTAGGGTAGCGATTGTGTTCGTCGGCACAGCGCATATCAGCATGAAAGCTAGCATAATGCCGCACCCGATTTTCGTTCCGTTTTTCATATTCATATACCTCGACCCCCTACATTTCGCTTTTCATTTATATACTGTCAGAAAACATTCGGTTATTCCCAAACATTTTCGTTGTTTACTAATAAAACAAAGTATATTTTAAAGCTCAAGATGATAAAAAATGAATAACGGAACTAGACAATTTATTGTTTTACTAATCGTTGTTTCAACTTTAGTTGTACTTGCAAAGATTCTTGCGGGAGAATTAGCTTTATTTTGAATCCCCTTTTTATCCTCTCCAAAAAACTAGGGTTGGTTTTTTAACTGGCAGAAACTAGTTTGATTCAAAAATAACTATTGGGCCGATTTCCATGCCAGATCTTGAAACAATTAGACCAACTGTTTCCACTGTTATTGTTAAAGTAACAATGGGATATGGAAAATGGATCCAATCAATCCCCTTAAATTTAATCGGGGGGTGATGGCCTAAGGTGAAAACCCATAGTTCTAATCTTACATTCTGACCACGCAAATTATCTGAAGATATTTCAATAGTACCATTTATTGTCTCATTTAGATTATTACACATAGAAATTACAAACCCTAATCCTATTCTACCTTCGGTTTTTCCATAGACACCAGCATATATTTTTATCTCAACGTCGTCGTCAAATGATGCTGGTGTTGTCGGAACGACACTCATCCCAATAAACAACACTATTACAGCAAGGGTTATTCCTTTCCTTATTAGGATATTTTGTTTCATTTTATCCTCCCCCAATCAAAATATTGATTCTCTAATCTTCCGTATTTGATCCTATCAAAGAACGAAGTCGTACACGAATACACGCAAGAATACACAGAAAAACAAAGGGTTTGGTTGTCGCAGGTTTTTTCAACCATGGGTCAAAGGAAACGTCCCCTTCAACAACCTCAATGTAATCACCACTACCAGGCCCCTCGCCACTTGGACCATCATCGCTACCCCACCAGTTATTTACCGCATCTACTGTGCAGTAACCCACTTGCATGCCCTTATCGTTATCATATATGTTATTACGGTGAAATTCGCATCTCTGACAATTAGAAACAATAATTCCGATACTTGTATCATGAACGCTGTTATGATGAATATTATTATCATGAGCTTTGACTAAACCGATTCCAAAAAAATCCATATTATAAATGTTATTGTGATGGACCGTATTGTTGTGAGGTCCAACAGGCTGATCAGGTCCCATCATAACAATTCCAGAATACCCATTATGAATACTGTTACAGGAAATCTCATTTCCCCAACAATCATCATGAATGCTAAACCCGCCCCTATTGTCAGAAATTTTGTTACCGCAGAACACATTGTTACAAGAATTCTTAATTTGAAATCCATTAACCCACTGATTATTAATATTACAATCCCGAACAATATTATCATGTGAATAAAAAAGATTAAATCCAACACTATTACCAGAGACCCTGCACCGTACCACACCGACACCTGACGCATATTCAAAAATAAAACCAAAATCATTATAGTAGATTTTAGAATCACAAATTCTCAATAGAGACCTGTTGAACACATATATCCCAAAAGCATTATATGAAAACTCGCACCTCCTAATGATTGCATTTGTCTTTGCAAGCAGTATACCCTGAATGCTATTACTAATTTGTAAACCATATACGATTATATTTTTACAGTTAACCAATGCTAGAAACCCAACGTTTGAACCAGTAATGACTTGATTTTTTTCTTCAACAAGATAATAGATGGGTTTGTCATTTATGGTGTTTGACTTATCAATATCTTGATAAAAATCCTCTAATTTTTGTCCCAACACTCCAAATCTAGAATTACCAGATATTGAATTATCCCGAAAAACATTATATGGGGAATCCTGTAATGGTATAGCTATACTCGTGTTAATAAAGTTACAACCACTAACAGTATTATTTGAGGATTTAAATAACAGGATTCCATGGAAATCGTTAGTAAAGGTTGATGAGGCTATCGTAGAGTCATGTGATCCTGCTAACAGCACTCCTTGCCCAAGGTTATTCATCGTAACATTTTTAACAAGAATATTATCACAATTGACCAAACCTAAATAGCCAATATCATCACTTCCATCAAAGACTAGATCACTTTCATTAATAAGATAATACACAGGTTTTCCATCAACTGTATTTGATGTATCTATATCATGAATATATTCGTCCATCTCGTAACCGTAAACATAAAGATTGTTGGTGTTATCGTGAAGAATGTTATTTCTAAGAATTACAGAAGATGATTCATAAATATCTATACCTGCAACATAATTAGAAAATATATGGCAATCTTTAATCACATTAGACGAAGAACATTTCTTTACATAAACACCATAATACCCACCAGTAGCTGAGATATTTGACAATATACAGGACACTGATTTGTCAAGACGAACACCATCCCCATATTCACTTGTAGCTGTAATACTGCAATTATACGCAGAAACATTCACCGATTTTTCAATAAAGAGACCGATTTCTGCATAAATCGTAGAATCACTAATGGAGACATTAAATGAACTATACGTACGTATCCCATTAAACCTAGTGTTGCATATTGTATCCATAACCATTCCAACAGCTATTTTATATAGATATATCCCAAATTCAGCATTTTTTAAAAGACAATTCCTAATAATAAAATACGAAGTTGTATGAGATATTGATATGGCATAAAACTCTGTTGTATCAATTTCCCAACCTTCAATTATATAAGGGTCATTAACTGTTCCATTTCCACCAGTAACCCCATTTTCAGAGGTAAAATCATCATCACTGTCAATAATAATCGGATCATGTGGTGTATAACCATTTCTTGAACCTGTCCATATAGGTTCTCTAACATAGACATTTCCCCTTGAAAAATCTTTTAGTGTTCTATCCTTTAATTGGTCAATGTATTGCCTATAATAGTCAAGATTATATGGGCTCATCTTAGGTAAATAGTTATCAAACTGAATTTCAGCAATATCATAAGACATTTTGCATTGAATATTATTTTCAAAAACACTATATTTATAATCTTCTTCATTTAGCCCTTTTAACTGTTCTTTATACCATATATTATAACCAGGTACAATAGGTATAAAAACTATTGAAATTAGTACAACCGCCGTTCCAATTGCCAACGATTGTTTCATTAAATCATTTTTCATATGTCTTCCTCCCTTTTCCTATAATATCTATAGATGCTGTGGTATATAAACGCTACCCCCTCCCATCGGATTCTTCTGGATAAAACACTCTTTTTCAATCCCTTTTTATCCTCCTCCACAAACCAACAATGTGGGGTTGGTTTTTTAAAAGAAAAACATACTATTGACTACATTCAAGAATTACTACAAAGAGCAGGAGTCGTCTAAAGCAATTAGTTATCATCTACCAGAAATCTCTATAATCTGGTCTAGCAGAATTTAATTTCAGATTATACTTTTTTATTAGAGCTTGTTGTAACAGT
>JAUXAU010000134.1 GCA_030619765.1 Thermoplasmatota archaeon | reverse complement strand
TGTTTCCCTTTATTTCTTACCACTTGCCTGTATGCTTGGTTCATGTTGTCTTTGGCAAGAATTTTCTCCATAAGATTATTGGCATATACATTTTCGCTGTTTCTTCTGTTATCAAACGCAAAAAAGAATACTGAGCACTTTTCCATTATCTCCAGCTTCCAGCCTTCCGTCCTGGAAATAGTCTTCATGAGAAGTTGTCTGCTTTCTTGGTATTTCTCTCGAGTTCTTCAAACTTTTAGAAACCTCCTAACGTTCAGCCCTTCGATTAATGTATTAATCTACTATGGCGTCTGCTGACTCCTGACAGTTCAGCCCTACATCACTGTATAAGTTGTTGTCTTATGATTCATTTCACAACATACCTGTCAGACCTCCCCAGGTAAGAGAGATTACTTTCACTCCATCTATCTGCTACATTCACACCGCCTGTTTCGGATAGTTTTGGGCTTTGTTTTGTCATGCAAACTTACCCACAAGCATATGCCTTATATGTAGTTCGTATTCCTCAGACCAGAGTTTTGCCGCCGACTTCCTTCAGATTCCACCTCGCAATGGACACCCTTGTCTTAAGCTAATGGTTGGCACTATCGACCCCCATATCGGACTTTCACCGACTAGTAATCACCCATGCTGGGCGCACATGAAACTCCTCGCAGCAGAGCTACGAGGTATCTATTACTCTCTAAAGCAAACTAATTGATCGCAGCAGAGCTGCGGGGAATTAAACCCTAAGAGATTAAAAACATCGGATAAGGGAAGCACAACACCACCATAAAGCAGTTTCATAGCAATTACCCTAATCCCTTCCTATTAGCATAGTTAATTACATCTTCATAGGTTGTATCAACAATACTGTAAGAAAGAATAGCCAATTCAAATTCACCATAATCAATATACATTTTTATATTTTTAGCTGAAGATAATTCTAATAACCTATCTAACATTTCCTTTATTTTCATGGTTTCAACTCCGCCGATATTATACACCTCACCGGGAATACATTTAGTTATTAATAGCCAATATGCTCGTACAGCATCTCTAACGTCTATAAATGTCCTAATACTCTCCAAGTTACCAACTTTAACAACGGGTGGTACTAATCCAGCTTCAATAAAATTCGCATATCTTCTCTATGTAGACTTTTATCCATCCAACACCAAAGTAGCTTGGATACATTTCTTCATTTGCATCAAAATCAGTTTCTTTTACTAATGTATCACTTGATTGATACATGGTGCTACAACTAAAAACACTACATGTGAGACCTAACAGTCATATGCCGCCCTAAATATAAGGGAATTCATCACGGCATTATCAGTAACATAATAATAAGGTTTGGTAATAATATCTTTGGCACCAGAAGTGGTAGCAACCGCCTGGATTAATTTATCCCCTCCTCCTCTTAATACTCGATTGACATCTGTTTTATTAGTAGTATCAGCTTAGATCATCTTTATTCTTAGATTAACCAATGGCTTAGAGTTTAGGTATATTCCATAAACGTCAAACTCATAACTATTTGTAAGCGACTCCATGATATTTCTGCTAATAAAACCTGTGACACTATAAATTAAAACTTTTTTCTTCTTTCGAGTATAACTCATAGTCCGTCTCTTATCAATTAATATATCATTTTATTTTCCCTGAAATAGCGCTGCATCTGTTTGATATTTTCAGCGATTTCGTTCCTTGAGAATGTTTTACCCCATCTGTTAGTCGCATCATATTCATATGGGAGCCCAACATCTTCATAATCAGAAAAACGATAGATCAAATGAGCATGCTTCTCCCAGTCCTCATCAATATATTTGATACCGTAATATTTATAATTGTTATATATATCAGAACCCGGAATAGGATCCAATCCTGACAAACTTATATAATCAGGTCTAGTTTCTTCCACAAATGTACGTGTCATTTCAACTATATTTTCCGGCTCACCAGGTAAACCAAAAATAAGACACATCTTCACTTTGATATCATGTTTTTTGCAGAGTTTAATAAAATCCCTAACTCTTTTAATAGTAATTTTCTTGTTGATGATATCCAAAACCTGTTGTGAGACACTCTCAACCCCAACAGCAAGTTCAACACATCCAGACTCTTTTGCAAGAGCCAATTTTTCTTCGGTTATTCCTGCAACAGTAGTTTGTCCCCTCCACATAATATTTGAACGTCCAATAGTTTCCAAAAAAGGAATGGCAACTTCACGAGAAATGGGAATACATATTTCGTCTTTTAAGTTAATAGCCTGGACATTATATTCATCTTTAAGATACTTAATTTCCTCTTCAATTGATTCGGGACTTCGCATTTGAACCATTGGTGGTACGTTATAGACACAGTATTTGCATCTAAAGTTACACCCGCGTGAAAACAGCACACACGTACTTCGAATATCGCCCCCATACTTCTCAAAAAGTAAATTATTCACAACAGCACTTTCAGGGAGATAATGCCGACGCATAAAAGGATAATTACCGTAATGAACATCTTTGTAATATGATTTGTATACCTTTTTAAGTATACCACCGCGATAGTCATTGATAATAGAAATAAAGGATTCTTCTCCTGGTCCTATTACAATAGCGTCAAAATCTTTAGCGCTCTCCTCAGGGAATATATCAACATGCGTCCCTCCGGCAGCATGTTTTGATTTCGGATAAGAAAGGCGTAGTTGTTCAACAATTTTTTGAATTCTGTTATAATCCCCTGTCTTTGCTATCCAATAAAGATATAGGTCATGTTCAGGGATATGATAAATTTGTTGATCCAATCGAATACCACGCAAGTCAATAATATTAACTTTAACATTTTTCTGTGAAAGACGAGAATCAATTACCGTTGAAAAATACAATTCATACATCGGTTGTATGCGGCATGGATCGGCCCAATAATGCCAACTGGGTATAACAATACCTACTAAAAACATTTATTCCCTCCTTTTTCTATTGTCATTTCTTTGTTGATATATCTTTATCAACTTGTTTTTTAAGCCATTCAATAGTCTTAGCAATACCATCTCTAATAGAAGTCTTGGCCTTGAATCCAATAAGCTCCTCAGCTTTTATGCAGTCAATAAAAATCGAAGGAGCTTTTTCTGGCTTTGTATGATCAAATGTTAATTGTGCATTCGAATAATTATCAATATCCAAAATCATCGTTAAAAGTTCTTTTACACTGTATGACTTACCTGAACCAATATTTAATTCCGTAAAACTATTTATTCTTTCTAGTGCCAACAAACATGCCTCAACCACGTCGTCAACATAAATAAAATCTCTCTTTACCTCTCCAGTCCCCCAAATCTCCAGAGGATTATGTCTTTCAGCAACCTTTCTAATTAAGGCAGGAAGAACATGACAAGTAGAAAAATCAAAATCACCATATTCCCCGTATATAGCTGTTGATCGAAGTACAATTGTTGCCAT
>JAUXAU010000005.1 GCA_030619765.1 Thermoplasmatota archaeon | reverse complement strand
TAAATGTAACTGATCCAGATGACGATACAATGAATGTTTCTTTCTATAATGCATCGGATGATAGCCTCATAGGAACTGATTTTAATGTGCCAAATGGAAGCAGGGCAGAAGTACAATGGTCAAATCTTCAGTACAATACAGCGTACAACTGGTACGCTGTTGCAGATGACGGTGAATATAACAATCAATCAGACACCTGGAATTTTAATACAGAAGCTGCTTCCACAGTAGAAGTAAGCATTACCAAACCAACGAAAGGGCATTTCTACTTCCGAGATATCCTTCAGTTTCCCTTAATTATAAACACCATCGTCTATGGTCCTATAGAAATTACAGTGAACGCTACATCAGACGCAGGGATAGAAAAAGTAGAATTCTATATCAACAACAGGAATAAACCTGCTTTCACAGATGATGAGCCACCTTACAGTTTTGAGTGGAAACCAATTATTTGTGGACCTTATAAAATAAAAGTCATAGCCTATGACAATGACGAAAATAGTGACTCAGATGAAATCACAGTATTGAAATGGCGAGCTCACCCTATCTTAATTCTAGCTGGTTCCTTATTCATATTAAAACAGTTGAAATCAAAACAACCATTTAGAATGACATTTATTAGAGGAACGGTTTTAAATCTTAAACGAGTAAGAAATGAATACCATGCTCGTGCTGTTCGACTTCACTATACTGAGTTCACAGGTCTGCACAGGGTTTCTGGCACAATAAAGCTCAGGAGAATATCATTTGCACATGGTCCATTTATAAGAACTTATGATATTGGTCCGCTTGGTTTAACTACATACATCTTTGGTTTTGTCCCCGGTGGATTAAACTGAATAGAAAGTAGAATTATTTAGGTGCTCCAACTCTACTTTTTATTATTTTTTCTCAGCAATTTTTATCTATCTAAAAATTAATCTATTTTCTGAATAATCTCAAGTGTAACATGATTATACTTGTTCTATAAAATAATCTTTTTGTTTTACTACAATAATTCCAAGCTACTTGAAAAGTTACTGATAGTATCTTGTATTGTCTTTTGTTACAACGAGTTTTTTTGATTCTAATTCTAAGTAGTTTTCAATCTCTGCAAACGATCGAAGTTCAATTTCTCTATTCTCATAATATTGTACATGTATGCCAGATTGAGAAATATTAAAGGATTCGTTACTTCCATCGTCAACAAATAATCGTATATGAAAAGCATCCTCCACCCCAAAATTCTGATTTATATCGACCTGGATTGATGTTGCGCAACAGGAGCATTCAATAGGCACCCATCCCTCATTTCCTATTAGCTTTCCAACAAAAACTTCTACCCATGCATGAGCAGTTGCAGTGACTTCCCCATTTTCCTCCTCCTGTAACAGATAACCGCGGATAAATCTAGCAGGAATATCGACTGCTCTACACAATGATATGTATAGAAATGAGAGATCATCACAATCTCCTGTTTTCTTTTGAAGTGTTACAGCTGCAGGTTGAACGTCTCCTTGACCGTCATGTATTTGATACTTTGTGTTTTCTTTTAGCCAAGAGAAGAGCAGCTTGGCTATGACAAACGAATTGTTAGTCTCTGCTTGGCTTAGTACACTACTGGCAATTGTTTTAATATCAGGATCACTGGGATCTATAAAAATTGTAGGTACAATAGACTGCTCATGACAATACTGCTCTATCATCTCAGGATAAAAATTATTGATTTCCTGTATTGTTAATGCATTATTACCGTTTAAATCAGAAACAAGAAAGCTTTCAGATTCAATACTCGCTGTAACTCCAAGTTCATATGTCACATCATCTATTCCTGATACATTCCATTGTATGAAATCATTATTTACCAACGTGTAATCACGATTGTATAGCAAACTATAGGATATTGTTTTGAGGGGCTCAGGTAAGTCACATCTAAATTTTATCTCATATTTTCCAGTGCCAGTACAAAGTATTTGGTAGCCATATTTGATATTATAGCTTATTTTTGTAGGGTAGGTCTCATATGTTGTAGGAACATCTGAAAATAATTCTAGGCATCCTGAAATTACAGGGATAAGTAATAAAACGACAGTTATGATAAGAGTAAATTTTTTATTTTTCATATAATCGTCTATTATTTCTTAAATAATCCTCGCTTTTTAGGTCCCGAAGTCCGGTATCGGCATCCGGTGTTCATAGGACACCTAATGCATTCGGGATTCTCTTCATGGCAGAATTTTTTTCCAAGTTTTACTAATGAATCAAGATATTTGTACACATTTTCTTTCATTTTCTCTGCTTCTTCTGTCAATTGTTTTATTGTTTCCTCAGGATCATCTATTGTAACCCACCCAAGTCTTTTTGCTACTCTATTTACTAACACTGCTTTCGAGGTAACGTTATTCCTTCTAGCTGCTGGTTCCGATCTTGGGACGGGTGCAACGTGTTCTTTTGGACGGGGTGGAGGGGCGGGCATTTTAGGTATATTTGGTTTAAAATCAGTTGGTTCACCATTTTTGAATACAGTTACTGACTTGCCACCATGGCTTGTCTCCCTGGTACGTATCTCGACCATTATGGGGATCTGAATAGAGGCACCAGAGATTAAAGCAACTCCAATTGGAAGTCTCTGTATCTCATTGTACGTCTGATTCGTTAAGCCTTCAACTGATTGAATTATTGCTTTTAAGTCGTTAGGATTTGTTACTTTTAGAATAATATTTGTGTTACATTGTGAAATGATATTTTTATCAACCTTTGCAGGACGTTGACTTACGACACATAATCCCATACCAAACTTTCTACCTTCAGAGGCTACTGTTCTCAGCATATTAGACGAAACAGAAGTACCGAATCCTCGTTCAGGACAGTAATTATGTGCTTCTTCCACTATAAGTAAAAATGGAGGGATTTTTCCTGCCTTACGGTCATCAAATAACTCTTTTGTTAAGCGTGCTACGACAACATCTTGTATATCTGGTGGAACACCTTTCATATTAATGACGGAACATTTTCCCCTTTTTGCAAGCTCTGTAGCGGACGTCCCTTTCTCAGAAAAAACACCAATTGAATCAAGCGATTCTAACGATGCAATAACATTCCATCGTGCATTACTTTTACTCCTATTGACTGCTTCAATGATATCTCTAATAGTGTACATCTCTTTGAATTCTTTCATCTCTTTAATTGATTGATATAAAACCCCTATCTGTGGTCCTGAAAGTTTCGCATGAAGAAGGTCAATGATTTCACGTGCCTCAAGATTCATACCATTCAATGTTAAATGTTTAATGTCTCCTCTACTTCCAAGCGGGGAATACCCAACAAGTTGACCAGAATATTGTCTCGGTTTAACGTTGAATTTGTCCATGTTTTTTTGTTCTTTCTTATCTTTGTTCGGTTTTGAAAGCGATATGTATTCACCATGAGTGTCAATTATAACCATTGGCACTTTTTTCTTGAGAAGTTCTTCAACCAAGACGCCACAAGCATAGCTTTTACCACCACCTGTTTTTGCCAGTATACAAATATGTTTTTGAACCAGAGAATCTATGTTTAAAAAAACTGGCAGGTTAAGTCCTTTAAGTAGGCCCATATATGCTCCATTTTGCTTCTCAGAATACAGACCAATTACATGTCTTATGAGATCTTCACTAGCAGGTATTATTCTACTCCCTGCTTCAAAAGGAGTACGTGGAGCCTGTAGGAGACCTCTTTTATCCCTATAGCCAATTACATCTGCATACGCAGAAACATTGCTTTTAATATATGGAAGTTCGCCGTTGCTTCGTAACATGCTTGCTTCTTGAAATTTTAAGTCTGAATATCTTTTGATATCCATTACTTGAGCAAGTACATATCCCTCTTTATGCGGTGCTGCTACATAGTCGAACTTTCTTATACTATGACCATCGACGGTGAAATTAAATTCAGTCGAACCGACATCTCCATAAATAATCCCTATAGAATCGTTTTTTTGTGGCATCCATACCCCTTTTAGTGAGGAATAATAGCAAGGGTTATTATAGTTTTTGTAATTTCTTGCTAATCGTCTTTGGCAGATTTGCAAAAACTTCTAAAGCTTCGACTTCCATAAAATGGAGGTTCCCGGGGACAATCAAAGTGTGAAGTGGCGGACCAAAATCTTTGTTTAGTAAAGCCTTGACTGAATTCGCCACTATAATAGGATCTGGTGAGCCAGCACGAGCAACGACACAGATAACACTATCTTCACTAAGTATCTTTTCTCCCAGCTTTTCTTCCATTTTTAACAGAAGTTCCATGCCCTGATTTGCAGTCATGTATATATCTCTATTCACTTGAATATCAAGAAGGACTAGCGTATGCAATCCCATTTCTTTATTTTCTTTTATGATAGTATATGGACTTGTTGGAAAGTAATCTTTTTCTGGAAATGCGAGTGTTGTTGTCCTACCAAACTTATAGTTTTGTAGACCAAGCAGCCCAGGTGCAGCAGTGACAATGCTTCCACTGTGAAAGATTTTCGTTTTTATGCCTCTCTTCGTGGCTCGTAATCTCAAATCGACATGAGTTGTTGCGATCATAGGATCTCCGCATGTTAAAAAACCAACTTTTTCTTTTGATGCATATTCTAAAATTTTGTCACCCTTTTCGGTTTCCTCCCTAGACAATATTTCTAAGGCCTTACCTAGTTTTTTTTCAAAAGTGTTTTTATCTAGACCTACAAGCTTTGACGTATAAAATTCAGCAAAAATCTTGTCACAATTTTCTAATTCGTTCAATCCTTTTAATGAAATATCTTTTTCGTCGTAGAGTCCTAGACCAACAAAGATCAACTGTCCATTTGACATATCTTCACAAACATTCATTTAATTAGTATACAAAAAGGTTGTTCTTATTTGATAAATTCGAAAGTGTTTAAAACCAAAAGCACATACGTTTACGTGGGCGACAACTACCGGCTCGCTTTTAATTTCATTTTCTCTTCTGAATGAAGATTTTTATTCACTGTTTTCTTGTTGAAAAATATTGGATAAATAGTATACATTGGAATGTTTTTTGATTTGTACTATCAAAAAATAAGGGGGAAATAAAGAAAAATTTAAATTCATCATATGCATATTCCCTGCAAGGAGGTATTTTATGGCATACACACATGAAGGTTGGACCTTATACACACGGGATGTAACCTTAAAAGGTGGAAGGAATCAAACTATCTATTTCTTTAGCAAAAGAACGCCGAAAAGCGGAAGCCCCTGTGAATTACCAAGTGGTTACAGTGTTGGTGTAAACAAAAGAACAGGCCTTCCGTATTTGAAGAAGAAGTAAAACTTTTTATTTCTTCTTTTTTTCTTTTTTATTTTAGTTTAGTTATTGCAGATAAATGGTTTTTTAAACAAGGATCTCATAATCGATTTTTGCTTTTGAAGAGTAGTTCTATATGTCACGAAGACGCATAGGAAACAAAAAGTTTCAAAAAAGTATTGCAAAAAATCGCATTCAACGTTTGTTCAGGCTTGCCGAAAGATATGCTTTGTGTGATAGATTGGAACTTTCAGATAGGTATGTATTTTTAGCAAGAAAGATTTCTATGCGTTACTTAGTACCAATCCCTGCCAAATTTAAGCGTAGAGTTTGTAAGCATTGTTATTGTTATCTTATGCCAGGTATTAATTGTAGAGTTAGAATTCATAGGAGCAAGATTGTAACCTATTGCTACAATTGTAAGAAATATATGAGGATGCCTTTAAAAAATCGTTCGACAAAATTAAAGTGTAATTAGAATGTAAAAAAGATGTTTAATCGTTGTAGTTGGTCCAGGAAGTTGTTATCCAATATGCTTAAATAACATATGGGTTATTACCGTTTCCCAATATATATAACGGAAGAGAATTGATATGACAACAGCGTATGATGTTCCTGCTAAAGACTTGATAGATGCGTTGACAAAAAAATTGCAGAGCGAGAAGGATGTTGTTCCGCCTGAATGGAGTGATTATGTAAGAACAAGCATATCAAGGGAAAACCCTCCAGAAAAAAGGGACTGGTGGTACACAAGGTGTGCTTCCATTCTTCGAAAGATCTATGTTAATAATAGCATTGGTATCGAGCGTTTGAGAAATGAGTATGGTGGAAAATGTGATAGGGGATCAAAACCATACAAAGCAAGAGGGGGCAGTGGATCAATTATAAGAAATGCTTTACATCAATTGGAAAAGGCAGGCTTTGTTTCAAAGATTAGGGGGAAAGGTCGTGTTTTAACACCGAAAGGAATGTCTCTTTTGGATAATACGGCGTATGAAGTTAAGAAAAATCTTATAGATTATTATCCTGAGTTAAAAAAGTATTAAATAGTTGAAGTCACAATAGGTTTATCCTGAGGCTTTGAATTTATGGATGATGAGTTGGAAAATATCAAGAAAAAGAAATTGTTAGAACTTCAACAGCAACAAATGCTTTCTCAGGGGATGGCTGAAGAAGAAGCTCACCAAAAAGAGTTTGAAGAACAGAAAAAGGCAGTCCTAAGGAGAATTCTCACCACTGAGGCAAGGGAACGACTGGGGAGAATTAAGGTTGCTCGTCCAGAAGTAGCAGAAAATATCGAGAACCAACTCATCATGCTTGCCCAATCTGGCAGACTCAAAAATAAAATAAATGATGAACAGTTACGGGAGTTACTTTCAAAGTTAATTCCAAAGAAAAGAGATATTAGAATTAAAAGAAGAGGATTATAAATGTCAACTCATAAATCATTAGGCAAAAAACTTCGATTAAATAAGGCCACAAAGAGCAATAGAAGAGTACCAGCGTGGGTCATGATTCGTACTAGCAGACGTTTCACCAGACATCCAAAGACACGTAATTGGCGGAGAAATAAACTCAAGAAAGGTTGATTTTTATGGCTGAAAAGGAGTCAATTAAAGAAATTGAAAGGATATACATTGTTCCACTTAGGGGAGTGAAAACCGGCAGAACTTCTCTTGCTGCTCCGAGGGCTGTTAAACAAGTTCGTGGTTTTCTTACTAAACATATGAAGGTAGGTAGAGAAGATATTTGGATAGATGATTCTCTTAACAGGGAATTATGGTCCAAAGGCAAATATAAGATACCAAGTAAGATACGTGTGAGAGCTGTTAAATTTGAAGATGGTGTTGTAGAAGTAACGCTACCGGAACTTGGAGTAAAAAAATCAAGACGGGAAATTCTAAAGGAAGAAAAAGAAAAGAAAGCACCTATTCTAAGAAGAGAAGCTGAGATGCCTGGAGAAGAGGGTGCTCCTGGAGCTGAAGATTATGAAATTAGTCCTACCTCAGATGGAGAAGTAAAAATAAAGAAAAAGAAAGCACCAAAGGAAGAAAAAGCTGAAAAGAAGAAAGAAGCTAAAAAGAAGCCTGCAAAGAAAGAAGAAAAGAAAACAGTGAAAAAACCGAAAGCTTCTAAAGAAAAAAAGAAAGAATCTAAAACAGCCAAGAAACAAAAGAAATCTGCGGGAAAAAAGAAAGTGACTTCCAAAAAAAACAAATAAGAAAAGTGAATAATATATGTTTCAACTTTTGGATTTCAATGAAAATCCGAACATAGGTGTTTATTGTAGGGCAAATGATTCTATCGCGTTTCTGCAAAAAAATTTGCTAAAAAGAGTAAAAAACAAGATTTCTTCTGCACTAGATGCAAGACTTGTTGAGTTGAGTATAGCTGATTCAACCATTATTGGTTCATTACTTGTGCTAAACTCTCAGGGAGCAGTTGTCACTGATTTTGCAGATAAAGAAACCGTGGATAAGATAAAGGAACAAGGACTTGATGTTTTTGCAGTTAAAGATGTTATTAATGCAGCAGGTAATGATATATTAGTAAATGATAACGGGGCACTCATTCATCCAGATATCAGAGATCATTCTATGAAGAAAATCGGTGAAACGCTTGGGGTGCCAGTTCAAAGAGGTACTATAGCTTCTCTAAAAACTATTGGCATGGCTGCAGTAGTTACAAACAAAGGTTGTTTGTGCCATCCCAAGGTTACCGATGAGGAGAAAAAACAGTTAGAAAAATTATTCGATGTGAATGTTATGATTGGAACTGTAAATCACGGTGTTCCTATGATAGGTAGCGGACTTATTGTAAATACTAAAGGTGCTATTATCGGTAATCTTACTACGGGCATTGAGATGGGAAGAATCGAGGAGGCTCTTGGGTTTTTAGATTAAAAGCATTTTATTGATATTATTATAAATTAATAAATTAAGTGATTTCTTTCTGCTCTTTTATTCTTTCTTGAACTTTTTGCTGAATTTCTGCAATTATGTTCCTAATCTTTTGCACTCTTTCTTCATTTTTTTTCTTTACATAATAATCAGATATTGCCATTAGTAAGGTTTGAATTGCAGTTGGTAGGCAATGCCAATTCTTATCAGGTATATTTCCAATTTCATTTGTAATTAAAACTGCCATTTTTTCAAATGTATTATCGCTATCGAAAATCTCTGCTAATGATTTTCCTTTAACTGCACTAGAAAGACCTGAAGAGACAGCAATTGTTGCAACACATCCAAATGTTTTGTATCTTATATCCTTGATGACCTCGTTTTCAATTCTAAGATAAATGTCAGTTATGTAGCCATTAATAGGGTTTTCTCCTCTTCCAAATCCATCTGGGTTTACAATGACGCCTACATTTCTTGGGTTTCGGAAATGCTCCAATAATTTTTCCTCATTTTTATCCATTTTTCCACATTAATATCATGTTAAATTGCATATACTGTTTTGATTTATTTGTGATATCACTAGTGGCGCGGGTTTTCCCGTTGTTGGATCATCTTTGATTTCTTCAACTTCATTTACTGTAATGTTAACTCCTGGTCCTGTTTTTTCACGATATTTTTTTTCTATTTGTTTTGCCAATTCATTAAAAGTTGGACCAGTATCATTTAGATCCTGATCAATTACTAGTTGAATTTCAATTTCATCGATTTTTTTCTGTATGATCTGATATTTTAAAACTTTGAACGTATTAAAACTCTTTAGGACATTTGTAATAGTAAATAAGAAATCACTGGGAGGATACATAGTTCCATTAGGCAATATAATATTTGATAATACTCTTCCTTCTACAGGTCGTCCAAAGATTGGGCTCTTTAATCCACAACTACATTTTTTTCCATTTCCAAGGGTAATCCAGTCCTTCATACCTGTGTATCTAATAAGAGGGGTTCCCCCACCCCACAGACGAGTAATAACAAGATGACCTCGTTTTCCAGGTGATACAGGTTCAAGATTTTCATTGACAGCTTCTAGATGGAAGAAATCTGAATGTATATGCCAGTTTCTTTGTGTACATTCAAATGCGATTTCTGCTCCAGATTCACATGACGCGTATGTATTATACATGTGGCAGCCAAACACATCTTCAACGTAGGATCTTGTGTAATCGTCAAGCATTGCTCCACCTACAAAGAGAATCTTAGGTTTGATGTTCTTTCCAAATCCTTTCTTCTTCAAATATGCTAAATCCTGAAAAATTGAAGGATAGGATATTATGACATTTGGTTGAAAATCGTTTAGTTGATCTAATATTTCTCGTGTCCTATTTGAAGCCTGCATGTTAAGATAATTCTTAAAAGAAAAAAAAGATCTTATATGCTTCATGACATTTTTGTCATAAACCTCATCAATTTTGAAGGGGTTGAAATTGCCAATATGAGCAAATCGTGTCTTTTTCAAGTTTAGACCATAAAAACGATTTTCTCTGAATGAAACAAGACTTCCTCGTAGAAGGTTTAGAATATTTGTATATGTACATACAGGCTCTGAACCACTATTACAACAATATTTCCCTGTTGTACCACCTGTACAAATCACGAGACCTTTCTGCTTGTTGAAGGTTGGTGGTACAATTCCATCTGGAAAATTTTCATTTAGTTCTTGTCTTGAAACAAACGGAAGTTTTGTAATATCTTTTAAATCTTTGATATCGCTAGGATGAATGCCTGCTTCTTTGTATTTTCTTTTATACAATGGTACGGTATATGCATATGCAACAATTTTTCGAAATGCCTTATTTCGATATTTCTCAAGTCCTTTTGATGATAACCGTTCAATACGATATGTATCTGCGATATAATTCTTTAAGAATGGTATTGCAATAGATGGGTTTAGAAATGGATTCATCGTTTCTTCTCCAGTTAATAGTCATTATAAATCTAATAGTATAAGTTATTTTTCCTCAAAATCAGGATATCCATTCCCCTTCTCATTAAAAGGGGAGTAAAAGTATGAATCTCGGAGCGTTCTAGCTTCAGAGGTCTGACTATAAACAATCTATAGCTCTATAAAATCTACAGAAGATTTTTTAGACATATGGTGAAAAAGTTAACCAATGCGGAGAACTACGCCTTCTTCATCTTCACTTAAAAATAAGTAAGACTCATTTTTATCGATAAAACATGTTATATACAAACCATGTCCGCTAGGCAAGTTTCTGTATTCGGAATTATAAAATATTTTAACGTTAATTCTTTTCTACAAAATAGTCATTTATAGGAGGAAATATCAAGATAATAGGGGGTGTTATATGATTTTCCGAAACTTTCTTATATTAAATAACATATTCATTTTTAGGCGGAGAGATGGGATTGCAAGTGTACTAAAAAATTTTTAAATGCGGTGTTAAACACCTCCGCCGCCTCCCCCATTTACTATATCCATTATCTTTAAGAACATTTATTTGTTTTACAAGTCGATTCCATGAAACTGCTGCTTATTCACAGCGATTATATTGAATACGAAGTGAAGGATAAAGCCATTCCAAATCCTGAGGAAGTAAAACTAAAAAAGGATCGATTGGAAGAGGCGTTAACTGCGTTTATCGCGGTAGAAAAAAACGACGAAAAATCACCACAGCAAACTGTTTTAGAGGCTACTGAAGAAATACGAAAAACTGCTGAACAACTTAAAGTCAAGAATATTATGCTTTATCCTTATGCTCATCTTTCGTCTAATCTGGGAAGCGCAAAAGCAGCAAAGGAGATACTTGTTGAACTGGAGTATGAACTAAAAAATAAGCATTTCAATGTAAAACGGTCGCCTTTTGGATGGTACAAAGCGTTTAAAATATCATGTAAAGGTCATCCTCTATCTGAGCTCTCACGCGAGATCGTACCTGGAAAAGAGAAAAAAGCAGTAGAAAAAGAAAAGGAGATACAATCTCAATGGTATATCTTGACTCACAAGGGGAAACTTATTGACGCCGAAAAGTTTGATTTTTCAGACCATGAAGAACTAAAACTTCTCTATGAATATGAAAGTAAAGGATCACGGAAGGGAGTAGGAGAACCCGCTCATGTTAAAATGATGCAATCACTTGAATTGGTTGATTATGAACCTGCAAGTGACGCTGGTAATTTCCGGTGGTATCCAAAAGGAAGATTAATCAAGGGATTACTGGAGAGACATATTAACAACATGGTGAGAAGTATCGGTGGGATGCAGGTTGAAACACCGATCATGTATGATTTAGAGCATCCTGCATTAAGTGAGTATGTAAAGAAATTTCCAGCTAGACAATACACTGTTCGTTCAGATTACAAAGATTTTTTCCTACGTTTTGCTGCATGTTTTGGTCAGTATATGATCATGAATGATATGACTATTTCATATCGTAATCTTCCACTCCGATTGTACGAGCTAACCCATTATAGTTTTCGAAGAGAGCAAAGTGGTGAAGTTAGTGGGTTGAAACGTCTTCGATGCTTTACAATGCCTGATCTTCATACATTATGTGGAGATATCAATCAAGCCACAGAAGAGTTTAAACAGCAATTTACCACATCACTTAAATGGATGAATGATCTTCAACTTGATAGTGAGGTTGCCCTTCGTTTCGTAAAAGAGTTCTACGAGGATAATAAAAAGTTTGCTCAAGATCTTGCACAACTAGCGGGTAAACCCATTCTTATTGAGATCTGGAATGAACGATATTTCTATTTCGTTATTAAATTCGAATTCAACGTAATCGACTCTTTAAATAAGGCAAGTGCACTTTCAACAGTACAGATTGATGTTGAAAATGCAAAACTATTTGACATCTCCTTTGCTGATGAAAAAGGTGAAAAACAACATCCCTACATTTTACATACCAGTATTTCTGGTAGCATTGATCGTTGTGTTTATGCACTTCTTGAACGTGAAGCTATAAAAATGAAGCAAGGTAAAAAACCCATGCTTCCATTGTGGATCTCTCCAACACAGATTCGATTTATTCCTGTAAAAGATGAATTTATCTCTGATTGTGAACAATTTGTTGATGTACTAAACAAGATTTCTCCATATTATCACATAAGATCAGATATAGATGACAGGGAAGAAAGTGTAAGTCGAAAGGTACGTGATGCGGAAAAAGAATGGATCCCCGTAATCATTGTAGTTGGCGATAAAGAGAGAGAAGGGAAAATATTTGTACCTAGATTTAGAGGTGAAAGCATAGGAGAAAATAATAAATCCTATTCAATAAATGAGTTACATAATTTATTAATTAAACAAGTAAAGGATTTCCCACAGCAGACATTGCCACTGCCCCTTTACTTGTCAAAGAGACCGCGGTTCAAAGGATAATAATTCCAACAAACTAAAAAAGAAAAACCTATTATCGATACGTGGGAGGAGTGCTATTATGATAGAAAGAAAACAAATTCAGAAATTAGTCGATTCTTATGATAAAGATAATATTACTATTGGCGTTTTAGGTGGACATTCTGGTCTTGATGTTTGTAGAGGTAGTAAAAGGCTTGGTTTTAGGACTATTGCAGTCTGCCAGAAGGGAAGGGAGAAAACTTATACTAAGTATTATAAAACTCGTGGAGATGGGAAAGGTTGTGTTGATGAGACAATAGTTCTTGACAAGTTCTCAGATATTACAAAACCAAAAGTTCAGGAGCAATTGAGAAAGGAAAATGCTATCTTTATACATAACAGATATTTCTGGGTTTATTTCGACTTTAATGATATAGAAAAAAATTTCATGGTTCCAATTTACGGAACCCGTTCTATGCTAAAACTCGAGGAAAGGGATGTTCCAAAGAATCAATATTATCTTTTAGAAAAGGCAGGTATACGGTTTCCCAAGATATTCAAATCACCAAAGGATATTGATAGGCTTGTAATAATAAAAGTGAATGAAGCTATTCGAGGCTATGAAAGAGCTTTTTTCTATGCAACAAATTATGATGATTATAAGAAAAAATCTGATGAAATGCTTGCCAAGAGAATGATAACAAAAAAAGCGCTTGAAAAAGCAGTCATTGAGGAATATGTTATTGGTGCGCAGATTAATTTCAATTATTTCTATTCAGTAATTGATGACGAGCTTGAGATAATGGGCACAGATACGAGAAGACAAACTAATCTTGATGGTCTTATCCGGCTTCCTGCAAATGAACAACTGGAAGTTCTTAAACATATGAAACCTAAAATAATCGAGACTGGTCATATCGCAGCGACAACTAAGGAATCCATTATTGAGAAAATATTTACACTTGGTGAAAAATTTGTTAAAACCACTAAAAAGGAATATCCTCCTGGCATAATTGGTCCATTTGCGCTTCAGGGTGCCATTGCTGCGGATAAAGGAAAAGAAGAAATGGTAGTTTTTGATGTTTCAATGAGAATACCTGGCAGTCCGCTGACTCGTTTCACGCCGCATTCTGGTTATCTTTACGGTGAGTCAATAAGCTATGGTGAAAGGATAGCAATGGAGATAAAAAAAGCGATAGAGAGGGATAAGCTAAAAGAGATAGTCACATAGCATCGCTACAAGTGATTATTCTTTCTTCAGTAACAATTTTATCTACTTTCATATCATGATATTCTATGGGTATTTCATCTACTAACTGAAACTCAAAAGCCAATCCAATGTGATTAGCCTTTGTAGAATTTACCAATAGGCCGTCATAGTAACCCATCCCGTGTCCAATCCTATAGCCGCGCTCATCAAAGGCGACACCGGGAATAACAATGAGATCAATCACATCGAGAGAGACTTCTTTCACATGTTCTTTTCCAGGTTCTAAAATACCATAAACACCACATTCAAGATCCTCCCAGTTTTCTAGTTTAGATAAAATTAAACTTCTGTTCTCTTTGCTGGTGACTGGTACAATTACATGTTTCCCCTTTGATATACATTCCTTTATCATATTGTGAGTATAAACCTCATTATCATAAGAAGCGTAAAAGAGAATTGCACTCGCCTGATTGAACTCTTTTATTTTAAAAAGTCTTTTTTTTATTTGATTACTTTTTTCTAATATCTTTGATTTAGGTACATCGCTTCTTTTCTTCAACATTTTTTGGCGAAGCACTTCTTTCATTTTAAATGTGTATAAATCTTCTGATATATAGAGCCTAACTATTTTTAAGGTATCAAAAAAAAAATTCTGATAAAATTTAAAATAAAAATATAATTTATTTTTTTGGCACATATCCAATTATAGAATGAGAATAAAAATGATATTTATTTAAGTTAAATAGATTTAAATAATAATGAGATATTATTTTTTTAATAAAAGTCAGCCAAATGGAATTGTGAGAAGTTGATTTTAAAGAAGCTATCCGTATCCTTATTACTGGTAAATTTAATATTTTTACTAATTTTACCAGTTGGTTCATTAGAAGTTGATTCGTCGACGTGGGATAATGATTGGTCCTTTAAACAGGAGATAGTAATTCCAATAGATACCAGTACAGAAATTGCAAAACATCAGCCAATTGACACTCGAATAGAATTTGACGATCTTTGTTGGGCAAAAAACGAAAAAAAACATTCTGTAAGAGTTGTTTTTCAAGAAAACGGAAATCTAAAAGAGATAGAATCCCAAATATATGATCTAAATTATTCTGATGATAATCACATAGAAGCCTGTAGTCTTGTTTTTCTAATTCCTGAGGATGCCAATGGTAATGAACGTTATTATGTATATTATGACGAAAATGAAAAATCTGGTCCAAATTATCCAGATCGGGTTGAAATCAAAGAATCTTATTATCAGTATGAACCTTTTCCAGGCTATTTTTTAAAATCAAATCATTACGAGATATCTGAAGAGGGGTTTGTCGTTTATGCAGTTGCTCAAGACGGAAACATTATGGGAAAAGGTATCGCGCAACAGGTAACCAAATTGAAGTCGAAATCAGATAAAGTTGTTCCTAGCAATGGTGAGGTAATAGCATCTTTCGATTTTTGGTACTACTATGGTACAGAAGTAGGCGATTATAGTTCCACGATTGAACGACTTATTTCTAAGGAAATTTTTGTGGATGGTAATCTCATGATTGAGTTTGGAATAATTAGTGGAACGTATCGAGAGGACATCCAAACAACTGCAATATACAAATATTACTATTGTCCCAATGAGAACAGGAGTATATTCATTCATGTAAAACACGATACGTTAAAAGAATGTAGAGTTACACCTAATGCAAACTATGATGGGATGTTCGCCAGCATTAACTGCGGTGGTATCAGAAGCAATGCAATAAAAGAGTTGAATTTTGGAAAAATATTCCCGTATCTTCACGTATACACAGAAGACGATATAATCAGAGAATATAGGTTGGATCCCGATCCTCAATATAACGATGGCGATTGGGATATCTCTATAGTTGATACCCGTCATGATGTAGATCTTGGAAATAAAACATGGGTTTCATTTGACGAGGGCCAATCTGGAATTGCTCATGCTCTTATCCTAAGTTCGAACAGTGTAGTAAAATCTGGAACAGATGAAAGAGACGGAATACAACTGAAAGTATACGAATCAGGATATCCTAATCTACCAGGAATTGAAAATAAAGTGGCCTCTTTACAACTGGGTAGAAATTCCTATGAAAAAGGATATCCCCATGATCTTGAAATTTCTGAAGGGTTTACCGTAGAGTTCGATGTAGAATTTTTCTCTACCGAGATTGGAGGCTACCAAGCCGTAAAACAGGAAGCAGACATATTCCAAAAACTCTCAAAAATTAGACCATCAAAAATAGAAGAAATCACAGAAAACATTAAAGAAAAAGAAACCTACTCCCTAACAATATTTCTCCACATAGCACCATCAGTTCCAATGGGATTCCCTCTATCCGTGCTAACCGGTAAAAATCTATCCTACATCAGCGCAGAATTATACCATAATGAAAACATCATGTCAACAGGAATAGCCAGACGGATATCGACAAATCCGCTTCCAAGTTTTGATGATACAACGCTTATTCAGAAAATCAAATTAGCGTTAGGAATCTTTGACTGGAAAAATCTTACATTTTTCAAAAAACTAAGGTTCCAAAATCTGGAACCCGGTAGATATCTTGTGAAAATCTACAAAGAAAATCCTACAATTGGAAAAGATAGAAAATACATAGGATTTACAATTGTAGACGTACAAGAAGACACTAAAACACGTGTTTTTTGTAAACCTGAGAGGTCTGTTTACGTTAACGTATTTGATCAGAACGAAGAAGGTGTAAAAGATGCAAAAGTGATTTTATTAAAGGATGATACCCCCATATCAAAAAGCATCACTGATGATAATGGTCAAGCTTTAATAAAAGCACCATCCAGTATTTTAAGTAGCTACAATCTTAAGGTATTATACAATGGTTTTGTAATACATGAGGAACCTGTAAAATTAAGGAGCATTAGAACCGTAGTTCCAATAAAAAAATCAATGAATATTGAACGATATCATCTTACATTAAAAATTTTAGATACCTGGGGATTACCCCCAGAAATTGATCTCAATCCAGTTCTTACTAGCAAGGAAATGGCTGAACCGACAGTAATATCTGCAGAAAAACTTCCGGCAAGTAATTTTCTTTTTTCAAATCTAATTCCAGCTAATTACCAACTTAACTTACAGTATAAATCATTTTCAGAAGAACAAAACATAGAAATTAGCTCAGATGAAAAGATTAATCTTGTTTTTCCAGCTGAATTTAACATAAAAGTATATACATTTAATTCTAGAGGCACTCCATTAAAAGACGCAAATATAATGATAATAAGAGAAGGTAACAAAGTACAAAAAAATGGTAGCGAAAAAGGTCTTTCGCAATTTTCACTACCACCGGGAAACTACAAAGCCGAAGTTTATCTCGATGAGAATTTAATAAGCGAAAGAAAAATCAACGTTATTAGCGAAAGAACTTTTAATCTAATAACAACAGAAGAGCCGATTTTTCCCATTATCATAATATGCTCTTCTGCAATTTTTTTATTAATAGGCACATATCTAACCCTAAGAAAAAAAGAAATCAAATCCTTCCTGAAAATATTCGCAATAACACTAGCAATCATATCAACTATAAGCCCATGGTGGATACTACATGGTTCCGTTTCTAATGTAGAAACAACAACCAGTATGTTTTTACATCCCGTAAATCTTGTCACTTTAACTGTCTCACAAAATGTTATTGGTGGAGAGATCGAGTATCTCCCAGAGATATTCGTACATGTTATGAGTGTTCTACCATTATTAACAATTGTCAGTTGTCTGTTCTTAATTGTGAGTATTGTTTTCAATCGATATGGTAAAAAACGGTTTTCATTGCTATCTACCTCTTCTGCGGGTTTAATCTTGGTTGCCTCACTTGTATTGTTTTCGATTACAATGTCTGAGTTTGCAAAAGTAGATGTCGGTGATTTTATTGGGCAAGGAAACGTTAATATTGTTATACCGGGAGAAGGAACGTATGAAGCGTTGTATTGCAGTTGGGGGCCCGCCATTGGATTTTATTTGTATATTCTATCGGCGATTATTATCTTAATCATTGTGATATTAAATTTTAAGCGAAATCTTTTATCAGTCAAACTATTGTCGAAAAAAAATTTTAACAAAGCCAAAAAAATTCTTCCATTTATTGGCATTACTATATTCATTTTTCTCATTTATAGTTTAGATGTCGGAGAAATAATTGATGCATTTCTTTCAATTCCACCAACATATATAATTATCTCAGTTTTTCTAACAATTCCTGTTCTGATTATTAGAAACTATGCCTGGCAATTAGTTCAAAAGGAGCAAAAAATAAAAATTCCTTACTTTCGATCTCTTAAGATACATTTAATAGGATATTTTTACGGAACCATCTCACCAGGATATATTGGCCAACTCATAAAAGTCCCTCACATGAAAGAATATACTGGGGAACCCTATGGTAAACTTTTTATAAATGTATTTATTGATACAGTAATTCGTACACTTTCTCTTTATATAATGATGGTTATCGGAGGGTTAATAATTATTGGATTATTCCCCGAATTATTCTATATAACCGTCATTTGGATTATTATTTTGAGCATAATACTTTTATATTTCATTAAAAAAGAAAGAGGAGAAAAACTTTTGTATTCTCTTGTAAGGTATTTCACCCCAAAAAAATTAAGAAATCATCTTAATAGATTTATTGATACATTTTACAAGGATTTTCCAAGTATAAAAAGATTAATTTTCCCTCTTATTTTAGGGGCTTTTACCTGGATCATTATCTTTACTCAGGAATATATCATTGTCTTAGCACTTGGATTGAACATTCCTTATCTTTATTTTCTTTTGTTATATCCTATTGCTAATGCTGCAGGTTTTATACCGATTTCTTTCGCTGGTCTAGGAGTTCGCGAATATACCGCGATTTTATTGTTTTCAACTTTTTTTTCAATAGAAGGAGAAAAAATTTTTGTTCTATCCATAATGGGTTTTTTAATTACAACCGTTCTTAAAGGATTTATTGGTTTCCTTCTTTCTTTAACAGAAACTAGAAAAACGGAACTTATTCGACATACACAATAAATGTGTTTAGATGATCATTAATAAATATAATTTATAATTTTTGAAAAAAACATCGCCGACTAACAGGCTTAAGGATTAATGGGAATAAACCTTCCTTTCCTCCACATACAACTGCAAGACATTCGATTCCATAAAAATAATATACCTATTTAATGTTGTAACCAAAAAATTTGAGATAATCAATGGGATAATTATGAAAGGTCAAGGCATCGGCTTTGGGAAGGCCATTTTATTTAATGAGCACTTTGTAGTATATGGGATACCATCAATTGTTACTGCAATAGGCAAATATACGGTTGCTAAAATAGAACCATATGATCAACCTACGTTAATACTAGAAGATAATCGGAATGCAACCCCGAATTACAAAGAAGAAAAAATTGACCAACAATATGATTCCATTAATAGAATTTTGAAGAAAATGGGCATTGACACGTCCAAAAATGGAATCAAAATTACGTTGAATGGAAATCTTTATGCAGCAAGCGGCATCGGTGCCAGTGCAGCTTCGTGTGTGGCAATTGGGAGAGCCCTCTCAGATTATTATAACCTCAATCTATCAGATGACGAAATTAATGATATATCATATGAAGGAGAGAAAGGATATCACGGTACTCCATCAGGAGTCGACAACACCGCATCAACTTATGGAGGGCTTATTTGGTTTCAAAAAGGAGAAAATAATATCATAGAAAAAATCCCGATCTCTAACCCCATTGAAATCGTAATAGGTAATACTGGCAAAGTTGCAAACACATCTGCTGCAGTTGCTGGTGTTAGAGAGAGGAAAGAGAAAAACCCTGAGAAATATAAGGAGATATTTGATAGAACTGAAAATATAGCATATTTAGCAAAAAGAGCTTTGCGTGAGGGGGACTATAAAGAAGTTGGAAAGCTCATGAATGAAAATCATAAACTATTGCAACAGATAGAAGTTTCATCGAGGGAACTTGATTTTCTTGTAAATGTTGCACGAGAGCACGGTGCTCTTGGATCGAAACTTACCGGTGGCGGCTTAGGGGGGAACATGATCGCTTTGACGCCAGGTAAAGAACTGCAAGAAAAGGTGACAAATGCCATTGAAAAAGAGGGATTTCAAACCATGAAGACAGTAATAGGTGCATCCCGGGGCGGTATCGAGTAATGAATCTTCGTGATTTTCTATCCACACTTGAAAAGGACAATAAATTGATACGTATAAAAAAAGAAGTATCTACAAATTATGAAATAGCAAATATCATGTATTCTCTTAATGAAAAACCAGTAATTTTTGAGAATGTTAAAGGATTTGATTTCCAGGTTTTTAGTGGTATTACCTCAAATAGAGATGTTATTGCCAAAGGTCTTGGGACAACTAAGGATAAACTTTTGTTTAGCCTTGTTGAATCGCTTCGCAATCCAAAAGAACCAGAGATAATAGATAAAGCGCCATGTCAAGAAGTGATAATAAAAGATCCTGACCTAAGTAAAATCCCACTTCTCTATCATTTAGATGATGATGGTGGCAGATATGCCTCGGCTACAGTTTCAACGATAAAAGATCCTGATACTGGTAGAAACGTGTCATATCATCGTTTAATGGAAATTGGTAAAAACAAATTCACTGCGCGTCTCATTAAAAATAGGCAAACTCGTACCACTTACGACAAACTCGAGGGAGATCTAGAGATGGCAGTATGTATTGGTAACTCTGTAGCGGTTATGATTGCAGCTTCACTTGGACCGCCTTCCGGTGTTGATGAATTTTCCATAGCAAATGCTCTTGATAAAACACCCATGGTTAAATGTATAACAAAAGATCTTGAAGTTCCAGCTGAATCAGAATTCGTTATAGAAGGAAGACTTACGAAGGAGCTCGATCGCGAGGGTCCCTTTGTTGACCTTACTGAAACAAGGGATTTTGAACGACAAGAGCCTGTTTTTGTCGTTGATTGTATAACACATAGAAAGGATGCAATGTATCAAGCGTTGATTCCTGGTAGGCTGGAACACAAAATGCTCATGGGTATGCCAAAAGAACCAACAATTTATAACGAAGTAAGTAAAGTAGTAAACTGTAAAAATGTGCTTGTAACAATGGGTGGTGGTTCATGGCTTCATGGTGTTGTTCAGATAGAGAAGAAGCATCCTGATGATGGGAAAAAAGCTATTGAAGCTGCATTTAATGGTCATAAAAGTATGAAACATGTGGTCATCGTTGATGAGAATGTTGACATTTACAATCCAAATGCCATTGAATGGGCTATTGCAACAAGATTTCAGGGTGATAAGGACTTGATTATAAAACTCGATCAACCGGGTAGCTCTCTTGATCCCTCAGGTAAACATGAAGCGGGGAAGAAAACTCTCACGACAAAGATAGGCGTTGATGCAACGATTCCACCTCATGTTGATAAAAGTAAATATGAGGTTGTTAGATACAAAAAAGTTGATATAGATGATTACCTCAGGTGATGGTAAATTCAAAGTGTGGCTTGAGGAGAAAAAGATTGGTGATGATCTCCTCTATATTCTAGGTGGAGGTGAACGATCTCATATTGGAGGAATTGTTTTCTGCGAACCAAATAAAGAACCTCAGATCATACGTTTAGCAGGGCATTACGACGATATTGTTTTAAAACCAATTGCCGAGACAGCATGTAAGAAATATGGCACCAAGGTAGTTGTAATCGGTGGTATTCATATAGATAGTGCGACAAAAGATGATATCAAGAAATTAGTTGAAAATTGTAAGGAGTTAGAGAAATGTATTTAACTAAAGAAGAAGAGAAAATTCTTGATGGCGATGAAGGGGAAGTAGAAGAGAGATTGTTTAGGCTACTTGTACGATTGGGAGAGATATACGGTGCTGATAAGATGATACCTGTAGGATCTGTTCAGGTTGCAGGTGTTTCTTACAAATCCATTAGTGATCCAGGTATAGAGTTCTTAGAAGACATGGCATCAAAAGGCGCCAAGGTAAAGGTACTTACCTATCTCAATCCTGCAGGAATGGATCTTGAGAATTGGGAGAAAATAGGTTTTCCAAAAGATTTTGCAAAGAATCAGCTGAGGATAATGGATGCATTCAAAAACATGGGTATTGTAGTCACCTCTACCTGTACACCGTATCTTGCTGGTAATTTACCACGTTTTAGAGAACATATAGCCTGGTCAGAATCTTCTGCGGTTTCATTTTCTAATTCAGTAATTGGAGCAAGAACCAATAGAGAAGGGGGACCTTCTGCTCTTGCTGCTGCTATTTGCAATAGAACACCAAACTATGGATTGCATCTCTGGGAAAAACGTCAACCTAACATTAAAGTTAAGGTGGACGCTGACTTGGACTTTAATGCTGATTTTGGTGCTCTTGGTTATTTTGTTGGTAAGCAGGTTAAAAATAAGATTCCGTACTTTATAGGAATAAAAAATGCAAACACAGATCAGTTAAAGGCACTTGGTGCTGCGATGGCTGCCTCAGGAGCAGTTGCATTGTATCACGTCGAGGAATTAACGCCGGAGGCGGATCTGGTTGAAAAAAATGGTTTGGAAACAATAAACGTTGGAAAAAGAGAACTTGATGAAACCTATGAGAAACTGAATTCTGGTAAAGACCCAGATGTTGTAATTCTAGGATGTCCGCATGCATCTCTTAGGGAGATTTCAACGCTTGCAGGCAAGCTTAAAGATAAACGTTTGAAGAAACCCATTTGGATATGTACTTCAAGAATGATGAAAGAGGCAGCAGATAGAATGGGTTTCACCGAAATAATCGAGAAGGCTGGAGGTTACGTTGTTGCTGATACTTGCATGGTTGTTTCACCTATTGAGAAAATGGGATATAAAACCACAGGTGTAAACTCCGGTAAAGCGGCAAATTATTTGCCAGGCTTTTGTAAACAGGAAGTTGTTTTTGCAAATATAAACAAGCTAATAGAGGCGCAATTATGAAGGGAAGAATGATATCCCCTGGAAAAATCGAGAGCGTAGCTATTGTTTCAGAGGAGCCTATTGGTTTCTATGGTGGAATAGATATAAAAACTGGCATCGTTATCGAAAAAGGCCACCCGCTGGAGGGAAGATCTGTAGAAGATAAGATACTTGTTTTTCCATGTGGTAAGGGTTCGACAGTTGGATCGTATGTTATCTACGGGTTAAAGAAGAATGGGGTTGCACCAAGTGGAATCATTAATAAGGAAACAGAAACAATAGTAGCGACGGGTGTTATTTTGGCAGGGATTCCCTGTGTTGACCAAATAGAAATTGAAAAAATAAAAGATGGGGACACTGTATTATTAGATGCTGATAATGGAACTGTTGAAATTAAGTAAAAGACTATAACAACGCACGCATACTCCAAGAAACACCTATTCCATTTATGGGTATTTGATGTTCACCTTCATCATCAGACCACGATAATGTGCCTTCAATCACACAAGCTCCAATTTTCATTCCCACATAGGTAGGAAATTTCCATACTTTATTGTATGAATTTTCTATTTCAATATTTACATCCAATTTTGTGTTTGTTCCATACAATAATGATTGACTTATAACATAAATGGGATTTAAACTAGGTTTTGCAGTTATACTGAAATCTGCTGGCATTCTTACAAACGGAAATATCTTATTATCTTCTCTTGTTATTTTTAGATCAACATTTTTCAGTTCTGTCATAGTCTCCCCATTATCCGTGGTTATAAGTAAGGTACCAAACGGGTTTATTCTAGATGTTTTAGTAGATACAAACTGAGGTGTTGGATAATAATTACTTTCATAGATGTTCCATCCATTGTCCAATGTCACATGAAACCAGTCCCATCCATTGATTAATCCCTTTGTTACAGCTTTTGGAGACCACGCATGTTCATGATGTCCAGTTCCTTTTACTATAAATTCCTCGCCATCGATTTCTACTGTACCAGTAACTTCACATCCTGTAAATAGATAATTTGCAATACTGCTTTTTGATTTATCAAAAGCTCTAGTACCGATTGTCCATATAGGGAGCGAACTTGTTTTATAATCTAAATCTATGACAATTTCATGAGTGTTATCTATATCTTTATCTTCGGCATGGACATGCCAGTTTGGATATTCGCCTTCAGCCCACGAATCCTCAAATTCTACGTTTACTCCTGGAGAACTTGCCATAAGAGTACCAGAGTTTAAAATTCCAAGATACCTCTTTTTATTGACCATACCTCCAAACGTTTCTCCATTCTCGCCATGTAATGTGACTACTAGAAGATCTGGTTTTAATGTTCCAAGTAAATCACCTAGAGCCATATGATTAAAGCTTATTGACACAGACCAATCCTTTAATTCACTATCCTCATCGTTAAATACTGCTCCAAAGTACCACCATTCTCTAGATATACGAATTTTATCATAATGCACTCCCTCATCCTCAGGTGAAACATCTCTCCTGAAAGAGGGTATAAAAGAAGTTGGCGGAGTTGGTATTTCTGGTGGCGGAGTCGTTACATTTCCGTCTTCTGGTGGAGTAACTTCCCCATCAAATAGTGGTAAAGAAATATAACCTGCTCTATACAAAAAAAGTCCTGCAACTACTATCAATGCTACCACTATTACGGCATCAATCTTTTTTAGCTTAATTTTCATTCTCCACCAAACTATTTATTTTTATATATTATTTCACTATATTTATTATTAATAGTTTTCTTTACAGTTATTACCAAAATTCCTAAAGAGCAGGTTTTAATAAAGAGTGATAGATTACCCAAAAAATCATTTCGAAGAAAAATCTGATAGAAAAGAGCGATATTAAAAAATGTTTTCAATAGAATGCTATTACAATGATTCTAGGAAAAAAATCTCCCTTGATTGTTCTCTTCAATCTAGAAAATTTTAAATGGTTGCTTACATCATATGGAGATATTTCATGAAGATTTACTGATATTTTCAAGAAAATGGTATATCAACATATAAGGATAAAAAAATCTAAACAGGAAAATGTTAATATACAGTATAAACATCCCGAAAGATGAGCCCTATGAAAATACTGCTGATAATGCCTCATACTAATGTGAAAAGAAGTTTTTTTTCTAAATTTTCATATCCTTCCTTGACTCTCCAGCAAATAGCAGCGATAACTCCTAGAGAACACGCGGTAGAAATCGTAGATGAACGTTATGAAACAGTTAACTTCAACAAAAACTACGATCTTATAGGTATCTCCTGTCTTACCTATAACTCTTTACGAGGATACGAAATCTCAGATGTATTCAGAAAACAAGGGGTGAAGGTTGTTTTTGGTGGATACCATGCATCATTATTGCCGGAAGAGGCAAAACAGCATGCAGATAGCGTAGTAATGGGTGAAGCAGAGCTTACATGGCCTCAACTTTTAAAAGATCTGGAAAATGGAAAACTCAAACCATTCTATAAAGCAGATAAACTTGTGGAACCTGAACTTATTCCTCCTGCACGGCATGACATTGGTATATATACTTATATGGAGGCTATTCAGGCATCACGTGGATGTCCAACAGGATGTGAATTTTGTGCAATGCAAAAAGTAGAAGGACCACGCTTCCGAGGAAGATTAGTGGATCATATTATCAATGAGATGAAAACCATTAAATCAAAAGTCATATTTTTTGCAGACGCTTCGTTAACAATTAGCCCTTCTTATTCAAAATCGTTGTTTCGAGAAATGTCATCGTTAAATAAAAAATTACATTGTTTTGGCAATATTAATGTTTTATCAAGAGATGATGAGTTATTAAGAATATCTAGTGAGGCAGGGGTCTATAAATGGTATATGGGCGTTGAATCTATTTCTCAAGAAAACATAAATCAAGCTGGAAAACGAACTAATAAAGTGGAGAATTATGAGAAAGCTATTAAAAAAATCCGAGATCATGGGATGAACGTGGTAGGATTCTTTATGTTTGGATTTGATAATGACACTCCAGATACATTTCGTGAGACACTTAAGGCGATGTATGAATGGGATTTAGATGAGGTATCGTTTAGTATTGTGACACCATATCCTGGTACACGGTTATTTGAACGACTGGAAAAAGAGGGAAGGATAACATCGTACGATTGGTCTCGATATGCAGAGGGTACTGTTAATTTCAAGCCAAAAAAGATGACTGAGAAAGAACTCTTTGAGGGAATCAGAGAGGTCGCTGCAGAGTTCTATTCAGTTAAAAATTGTTTAAAACGGAGTTTCAACCCTCGTAATCGTGGTCCGATAAAATCGATAATGACATTTGGCGGTAATTTAACTATGAGGTCATTCTATAAAAGGGAAAAATTACAAATTTAAAGAAATTGAAATAATAGTTGAATTCGTATGAATATCTTACTTGTGTTCCCAAGGATTGAACATGGTGTTATCACCTTTAAGGATAGAGGGTCATGGAGAACGATAGTTTCCGGCTATCCTATTATTACCCTTCCGCATCTTGCCGCATTAACTCCTAGGAGCCATTCAGTGAAAATTATTAATGAGAATTATGATCCGATTGATTTTGATGAAGATGTGGATTTAGTTGGTATAACTTGTTATACGATGACAGCTCCTCGTGTTTATCAAATTGCTGATGAATTTAGAAAACGTGGGAAAACTGTTGTCCTTGGTGGATATCATCCAACGGCAATGCCTGAGGAAGCGAGACAACATGCTGATAGTGTTGTTATGGGGATGGCTGAGGCTAGTTGGCCTCAGGTAATTAAAGATTTTGGGAAGGGTAAATTAAAACCAATTTATGAGAGGAATCATGATTTTGATATATCTATAGTGCCTCCGCTAAGGAGAGATCTCATTAAGCATAACCCGTTTTTAGGTGCCTTACAGACCACAAGGGGTTGTTCTAATCGATGTGAGTTTTGTGCTATTAGTAGTTTTTGTGGAAATGTCGTGAAGCAACGTCCGGTTAAAGCTGTTGTTGAGGAAATAAAAAATATGCCGAATAAGTTGTTTATATTTCATGATCCTCATCTTACGTTACACCGAAAGTATGCTATGGAGCTTTTTAAGGAGATGATTCGACAGAAAATACATAAAGGGTGGGCGGCAAATGGCACGTCTGATATTCTTGGTAAAGTTGATAAAGAATTTTTAGAACTCGCGAGAAAATCAGGTTGTGTTGAATGGTTTGTTGGTTTTGAATCGGTGAATCAAGAGGCACTTAACAATATTAAAAAAACCCATAACAAAGTAAAGGATTTTAAAAAAATGATAAAAAGAGTCCATGACCATGATATGACGATTCAGGGTGGAATTATTTTTGGATTTGATGAGGATACGCCTGATATTTTTGATACAACGCTTGAGACCATTAATGACTGGGATTTGGATGTCCTTGAGTTAAATATTCTTACTCCTTATCCTGGTACACCATTGTTTGATAGGCTTGAACGGGACGGAAGAATACTTACAAGGGATTGGTCTCTCTATAATCAGGTTAATGTTGTTTTTAAGCCTAAAAACATGACTGAAAAAGAGCTATTGGAAGGTGCAAGGATGGTAGCAAAGGAGTTTTATTCATCATATAATTTGTTGAAAAAGATTTCAAAAATTATGGTGACTACAAAAAAATTCTCTGGTATTATACCAGCTGCTACAGGTGTTTCCTATAGACGATATTATAAACGAGATTTTAATTTCTGATATGTTTCTTAATTGTATTTAAACGTTGGACTATTATACATTGTAAAACTATGATAGAAAAAGTCAAGTTAAAAAATCCATGGACTCCTCAAGATGAGGGGGATCACCACCCGTCTATGAAAGAATGGTGGTGTTTTGAGAGCTTATTCAAAACCCTAGAGGACAATAGAAAGTGGACTCTAAAAACGACGATGGCATATGAACAGGAGACGCCTTCATGTTTTATTGCTCATACTCTTTTTGATATGACAAATAGGAAATGTGTCATCCATCAAAACTTTAACGATGATGTTAACAAGCTGTCTCATAAGAAAAACAAGGTTGAAGTATCATATAAGAAATCTTCATATAATGGGTTATATCCCAATTATCATGTTCATATTGACGATGGCAAACAAGAGTTTATGGCAGATATTGGTTACAAGGCCCAATCATTACCTCATTGGAGTGCACAGAATATCACAAATGGTTTCCTGCCAATAGGATTTGATTATTATAGATATGGATGGCTACTTAATTGTGATATCTCTGGAAAGTTAAATATAGGAGATAAATCGTACAACATTAAGGGGAAGGGATATCTTGAACATGCCTATGGTAACTGGTCATATAAAAACCCGTTTCAAAAACTCTCAGGAATCAAACAAACCATTTCCATATATGCAAGACTTGTTGCCTGGTGGCTATCACAACGCAGACCAGGATTTCCACGACGAATTGGATTTGCAACTGATAATAACATTATGGGAAACGACTGGTTTTGGGGTGTTTTTGATAATAATTGGAGTGTATTCTACGGTAATTCCATGTTTTGGTTAACTGAAGGGCCTGCGTTTGGCGTATTATCTATAACCCCTGACGGAAAAGAATTCTGGGATTTTTGCAATGTGCAATTTCATTATAACAAACTCCTATACATCAAAAAATATGATATGTATTACCCCTGTGACATTGAACTATGCGGGCAGCTAAATGACAAAAAAATAAATCTACGAGTCTGGATGACAACTGAGAACTTTGAATATATTTCTCCGTATAGAAAAGGTAATTTCTATAAAGCTTACATAATATGTGAAATGCCCGGTCGAATTGAGGGTGTCTACACTGATAATGAGAGAACTGTGAAGCTTCAGGGTGACTGTAAAATTGAAATTCAACGGCAGCCATCAATCCTTGGTCATAATTCTTTAAAATTTGATTTTTTACTCCCACCTAAGGGCGTTGGTATGTCAGTTGATTTACACTCTAGCCACCTTGGGAAAAAAATGTTTACTAAATTTCAACTAATGCCATATCCAAAGATAAAATGTGGTTTTAGGAGAATCAATAGCTCCAAAATAAATACAAAAACAAAGACATACAATTAATCGTATAGATTTCTGTTATCTATAAGTCTTCTTTGTTTAGTGGAGTTTCTATCAAAAGTATTTGGCTTAACAAGTTTGATCTCAGGTTTTTCAATAGTTTTTGAACTAAGAACACCTGAATTTATCTCAGGCATTTCCATGATAGCTTCTAAAATTCTTTCGCGTAATGAATCTTTAATTATTTCAGTTTCCACAACTATGGTGATTTCATCTTTGATATTTTTTCTATTAAGAATAACCTGGTATTCGATGACCTCTGGTATTTCAAAGAGAATATCATCAAAACGCCGTGTATACAGATTGTCGCCAGCACCAATTGAAATCATATCATCAACTCTTCCTTTAATTACCATTCTTTTAAACGGTAAACCGCACGGACACATCTCAGGTAGTATCCTCCCAAGATCACGTGTTCTATAGCGAATTAATGGCATTCCCTCGCGATCATAAGTTGTAAAAATAAATTCACCAAGGTTCCCATCTTCTAAAATTTCACCTGTCGCTGGATCAACAACTTCGGTGAAGAAATTAAATTCATTGAGATGCATACCATTCTTTTCCTCACACTCACCAGCTTGAAGTACACCAGTTTCTGTTGTACCATATCCTATGAAAACATCTGCATTCCAACTTTCTTCAATAAACTTCCTCATCGCATTTGGTGTCGGCTCAGCCCCAATAAGTATTTTTTTAACACCCAATTTTTTTAAATCATAAATTTTTTTCATTTCATTTGTAAGATAATTGACACGTGAAGAAACATCCATGAAAATTGTTGGTTTATAATCTTTAAAAATTTCTAGTTCTTCCTCAACTCTTAATCTACTAGGGGCAACTGTTAACGCACCAATTCCTTCATATGCTTTATTCATACAATACCTGCTCCCTGAGATTTCTGCACCATATCCTATTTCGAATGATAAACGAACAACATCCCTAGGTGTAATACTATACATGAGCTGCAATCCAGTGATAGTTGAAGTTATTATCTTATCAATATCCTTTTTTGTAAAATATGCTTTTTTTGGTTTACCAGTGGTACCAGCTGAAGTAAAAACTGTTACAAATTTATCTTCTGGAACTGAAAAAAAAGATTTTGTTTTTTCTTGTAAATCATCAGCGGTTGTAAAAGGAATTTTATTCATATCTTTAAATGATTTAATATCACTAGGCTTCAGATTATTTTTTTTGAAAAGATCATGGTAAAACGGGGAAGTATTATAGGCGTATTTAATTGATTTTTTTAGTTTTAGCCATTTATATTCCTCCATATACTTTCTAACAAACTTACTAAACACTGATTTAAAAATGGTTTTTTGAGTAGTTGGTTTTTCTTCTAACTTTGATTTTACAAAGGGGCCAAATTTTTCTATGATGTTATATCCCTCGCTCAGACAATTTTTTCTTATTTTAAGCTATCGTTTTTATCGTTTATATAATTATCATCTATTCCTAATGAAATTATTTTTTTGGTACCACAGAAATAGATGAGCTTTTTTACAAACATTTATATACCGTATATTTCATAATTATTAAAATAGCCAATAAGAATACAATGAAAAAATAAAATTTAAGAGGGGAAATCAAGTGAAATCGAAAGACGACGAAAAGGTTGTAAAAAAGAAGTTAAGAGATGCCCCAAAACTAGAAGGCTATTATTTTTCTCCAGAAAGAGCTAGAGAGGTTAGAGATAATGGCCAAATTTTATCTATTAGGGTTGAAACTAGTTTAAAGTGTAATTTACGATGTAGTTATTGTTATAGTGCAGGTGGTAAGGCCCTTCCAAACGAAATTAAATACGAAGAAATAATCGATGTTATTAATCAGGCCAAAGATCTAAAAGCTGAATCGATTGTAATTATCGGCGGTGGAGAACCGACAATTTATCCAAGATTCCGAGATCTTGTTAAATATGTACATTCAATAAACCTGATACCTGTTATATTTACAAATAATCAAACAATGACAAAAGATTTAGCGCAATTTCTACTCGATCATAATGTATCTGTAATTATCAAACTTGATTCTCTTGATGAAAAAATTCAAGATGAGATGTCTTGTGTAAAAGGTGCATATAAAAACATTATGCGAGGGTTACAAAATCTTATAGATGTTGGTTATCTAAATTTTAAAGATGAACAAAGACTTAAACTTGGTGCTTCATTTCTTGTCAATAAGCAAAATGCTCCCAGTGTTCCAGCAATATGGAAGTTTTGTAGAGATAGAAAGATTTTCCCTAATTTGGAGATGATGATTCCAAATGAAAGAGGTGATGAGGTTAATAATCTTCTCCTTAGTCGGGAGGAGTGGAAAAAACTAAAATTACAAATACTGGAACTTGACAGGAGTGAATATGGATATGATTGGCTTCCTTATACCCCTCTTTTGGCTTCCGGCTGTTTTCAAGTCATGTATAATCTATATATAACGGTTGAAGGTTTTGTTCGGCCTTGTTCTGATATTCAGGTAAATATTGCAAATATTAAGAACTATTCACTGAAGGAAATAATCGAACTCCCGTTCTTTAAAAGAGCTAGAAATATTGACAAATATCTACAAGGTAAATGTAGGAATTGCGAGCATCTTTCCCAATGTATTGGCTGTAGAGGGTTAGCATTTACAACTAGTAAAGATAATGATGAAGATCCTTTTGAAGCATTGTGTAGAGAAGATCCATCCTGTTTCAAATGATATAATTGTCATTCGATGGCGAAGTTTAATTGTAAATGATTTAAGAGTATGAATATTATGTTTCAACTATTAAAATTCGCAGTTGAATTTCTTAGAGAAGAAGAGTTTTCGACAGCTGTTAGGATAATTCTGAGTTATATCTGGAAACATTTCTTATTTATTCCTATCCTCCCGTATGCAATGAATAAAATTAGGAAAATTAATACAAAAAATGATTTAGATAAATTAATTAACTTTACTTATACATTTTGTCATGGGCTTATTACGCCTCTACAAGTTCGTTATGAACTTTTAGAACTTTTAAAAAAAATTGAAAAAGAAAAACCAAAATATATACTTGAAATTGGAACAGAAAGTGGTGGTACATTGTTTTTGTTCTCTCGTATAGCTTCTAAAGATGCCGTTATTATAAGTATTGATTTGCCTGGGGGGGGATTTGGTGGGGGTTATTCTATAGCAAGGACACCTTTATATAAGTCATTTGCATCAAAAAACCAGCAAATTCATTTAATTAGAGGAAACTCTCACAAAAAGGAAACTTTAGAAGCGGTTAAAGCTATTTTGGATGGAAGAGAAATTGATTTTTTGTTTATAGATGGTGATCACACATACAAAGGAGTAAAAAAGGACTTTGAAATATATAGTTTACTTGTTAAAAGAAATGGTACGATCGCACTTCATGATATAATCGAATGCAAAGTTAGAGGCGTTGAAGTAAATAAATTCTGGAATGAAATAGAATCAAAATATGATAATATAAAAATTGTAAAAAATTATGATCAAAAATGGGCAGGTATTGGATTAATAAAAAATGATTTCATATCATTATAATCATAGCTTTGATATGTCAAATATTATGAAAATTAAAATGGTGAAGTAAAGATATGATTCATACAGGAAAACCGCTGATAGGGTTTTTCCCATGCTTTTCCAGTATGGGAGAAACCATTCCCTTAGTTAAAATTGCAAAATCATATATGGAGATAGGTGGAAAAGCGATTTTCTTTAGTCACGAAGGAAAATACGAATATTTAGCAGAGAATATTGGATGTAAAGTAGTTAGATTAGGTAATCTTATGGGAGAGTACCAAGATGAACTAGTACAACTATATAGAAAAGGGGTACCGTTTGAAAAAATAATGGTTCGCCAATTCAAGGAAAGAATCATTGAAAGAGCAGTTAAGGAGGAAATTGAGGCATTCACAAAAAGCAGGATCGATTTAATTGTGAGTGCGTTTAATGCAACTTGTAGTATCTCCGCTAGGGCTTTAAAAATACCACTTGTTGTTGTCACTTCTGGGACAACTACACCACCTTACTTCAAATCAGGTTTTGCAACATTTCCTGAGAGCTACGAAAATTTCTTTACAAAACTGTTACCTAAATCGCTAAAAAATCGAATTGCAAAATGGTATTTGTTAAATAATAAAAGGTTTGTCAAAGAATTTAACAAGGTTGCTACAAAATATCAGGTTCGATCTTTCAAATACTGTAATGACATCTTTTTTGGTGATCACACTCTTGTTTGTGATGATATAAATTTTTTAGGGATACAACCATCTGAAGATTTTCCCTTGGAAAATTATATCGGTCCTCTTGTTGCAGGAGATTTATTTAAAGAACAAAAAAACAAAATAGATTTTGATGTTATAAACCATCTGAAAAGGCCGGGGAAATCTATCGTACTTGTTATGGGAAGTGCTTACAAGTTCGACAGATTACTTTTAAAAATTGTAGAAACTCTAAATGAATCTGACTATAATGTAATAGCTGTTTATTCAAATCCCAAGAATAAGGATAAACTACCTGAAACAAATGAAAATATCTTATTCAAAGAGTTTGTATCATTGGATAAAATCTTAAAGAAGGTAGACCTGGCTATTACACATGGAGGTCGTGGCACGATATATACAATAGCGTATTCAGGGAAACCAGCGATATGCATACCTATGCTGATGGAACATCAATATAACATAGATAATCTCGTTAGAAATGGATGTGCTATAAGGTTATCATGGAAATATTTCAAACCCCGTGAACTAGTGCGATCAATCAATAAAATTTTCGATAATTATGACACTTATCTAAAAAATTCTAAAAAATTATCAGAAAAACTGCAAAAAGAGGATGGAGCAAAAAAAGCAGTTAAAAGACTAATGGAAATTATTCAAATAAAATAATGGGAATAAAAATTATTTTTTTAATAATAGGATAGAAATAAGTAAGGCGTTCTTTTTTTGTGCTACTATTTTGCCAATCTTAAATATGTCTTTGAGAAACAGATCATTTTGAACAATTTCACCACTAGGAGAAGAGCTGGTCCTAAAAATCACACGGGCATCACTCTTCATAGCCCTAGAAAGATGTTGTAAAAGCGTCTTGTATGATCTTATTCCTTGAGAGACAACAATAACGTCAAACTTGTCAACTGGAAAATGATTTGCCTCTGCGTGTTGAATTTGAACCTTATCAGCAACACCAGATTCCAAAACACAGGAAACTGCCTCTTTTACTGAGCGAGGGTTATTATCTATACTAGTAACCTGTGCTCCTGATTTTTTTGCAAGAAGAATTGATGTGGCAGGAATAGATCCAGACCCGATATGTAAGATCGCATCGTCTTTTGAAATGTTAGCTAGGTTGATTTCATTTTCTGTCATTTCATCATAAAAGTCAAAATATAAAGGATATAACTTCCAGAATTTGACCAGTATTTTTTCGACGATTATAAAACCTAAATCAATAAATTTTTTTAATTTATGAGCATCAAGTTTTATGCCGATTTTTTCTAGGAGAAATCGTACCAATTTTGATGTAATCTTATTAACCTCCATCAAATGTATAGCATTACCGTCATCTTGATATCAGGATTATTCTCAAACCAAAAAGCAAGTTTAGAGGTTTTTAATCAAGGGATATAGCCCTCATTTTTAAGCCATTTTTCAATTTGTTCCATTCCTCCGTGATAATCTATCTTGGGCATATAACCCAAAACAGATTTTGCTTTTTGAATTGAAACTTTATTCTGATTAGTAAGAACCCTTACTGCCATCGGTGTAACCCATGGCTTAATTTTAAATACTTTATTTGAAAACATCATCAACTTACCAACAAATAACGCATTTTTCTTAGACATGTTCCTTTTAATGGGGGGTTTACCAGCTATTTTTGCAATAGTGTTAAAGTATTCACGCCAGGTGGTATTATTGTCCCCATCAGTAATATCTATTGTTTCACCTAAAGCTTTTGGCTCATTTAATGCAGCAATTATTGCATCTAATAGATTGTCAATATAGGTATGCAGGAAAATACCATTTCCATGATCTACTAAGGAGATCCGGTTTTTTTGAATAGATTTAAGAGGTCTTAAAACCCACGTTGTTGCCCCCGGGCCGTATACATTTCCTGGGCGAATTATGATCGCAGGAAAACCATCCTGTCGATATTTTTCTATAAGGTATTGCTCAGCTAATTTTTTTGTTTCACTATAGTAACTAACACTTTTTTCAGATTTATGTCTGATATGACTCAGAAAAATGAATTTTTTAATTCCAAATTCTTCAGACGCTTTAACAAGGTTTTTTGTGCCTTCAAGATTTACTTTATAAAAAATCTCCTTAGGGCCGTAGTCCTTTACCATCGCAGCACAGTGAAAAACAAAATCAGCATTCTTAACAAAAGGCTTTATGAAATCAATTTCTGTTATATCACCTTCTACATATTCTGAATTTTTTTCGTAATTTTTCGGTTTAGCTTTATGAATTAGTCCTATTACTTCATATCCCTCTTTAACCAGTCTTTTTACTAATGCACCTCCAATAAAACCCACTGCACCAGTAACAAGACATTTCATCATGGAATCTCCTTGAATTCATATCTTTTTCTAAGTAAATATTGGGAAACGCCGGTAGCTAGAAGTGCGTAAAGGTAAATAATCACTGCAATGTAGATATTTACAATACCAAATATGAAAGCTGATGCTAGAGTTATACGTTCTATTACAAAGAATTCATGAAATTTTAAGGCTTTTTCTCTTGAATATTTTGTTATTGACTTAAATAAGTAAACATAGAGAGAAATTAAAATTAAAACGTCGATTATCATTACTAGATAAAATTCGATTTTTAAAAATTCAAAATAATAAGGTAAGAACAGTGCAAGGAAAAACCAAACAATAGTTAAAGCTAGTGAAATGAATATGGATTTTTTTATACCATATTTTACAGGTATAGTTATGTAACCTCCTTTTTTATCCCCCTCACGATCTCTTATCGCACCAACAAGATTGCTGTTGGTATCATGAAACAGGAATACAATTGCTAGTAGCCAGATGTAGATGGGAATTGATTGGATAGATTGGTTTATAGAGAACACTCCAAAAAAATATGCAGCAACTGTAACTATTCCTCTATTTAAGTTTCCTATTATCCCTCGGGATTTTGAAATTTTTGCATAAAAAAGCACGAGTAGTGCCACTATAAATACCAGTATGATATTGTTTAGACTAAGTAGAAACGATAGGATAAATCCGGTTATTGCAAATATACCACCTATTGCAAGTGCTTCCATTGGTTTAATTCTACCCGAGGGAATAGGCCTATGTGGTTTCTGTATAGCATCTAGTTTTCTATCTATAAAATCTGCAAGATATAGTCCTGCCGTCCAACCCATCATAGGTACAAATAAAGCAAGAATTGCAATTTTTAAAGGAGGAAGATTACCAAAGGCAATGCATGATCCTGCTAAACTGACAAGTCCACACCATAATACAGTATATGGTCTCCATGTCTCCAAATGAGCAAAAAGTTTATCTTTAATAGTAAAATTTGATTTTGAAATTGCTTTCAATGTTGACACCTTTATTAGGACATCGATGAGTAAGTTTATGGGATTTAAAGTTTTTATTATCGTCGGTACGAGCCTATTCTTTGAGCGAAAGTATTCGAAATTCTAATTTTTAGATATCAGATATTTTCTGTGATTTCATATCTTTTTCTTATTGGGATCTGTATCACAATGGATTTGTCGGTTATAAATCTCTAAAAATATTTAATAGTCCAATGTAGTTGAACAGAAGGGAATACTAAAGATTTTAATACAGTAGGGGCTTTTCACCTGTCAGGGTCTATGAAAAAAAATGTGCTCTCCATATTAGATGTCAAAGATGACATAGAAGACATCATTGATCTAGGAATCAAATTAAAACAAGATGCTACAAATGGTCAAACGTTTCAATATTTGAAGGGCAAAATACTTGCTATGATATTCGAAAGAGCGTCGACACGAACCAGAGCTTCTTTTGAAGTAGGTACGACCCTATTGGGCGGTCATGCAGTATTTCTGAACAAAGACGATATCAAAATAGGTGAGAGAGAATCCGTTGAAGATATTGCTTTGGTATTATCAAGATACGTCAACATCATAATGTATAGACCTTTAAAAAAAGAAGATTTACATGAATTTGCCAAATATGCTACTGTACCTATAATAAACGGGCTAGATATGGATGAACACCCCTGCCAGATACTAGCTGATCTGATGACTATTAAAGAAATGAAAGGACGATTACATGGGCTGAATTTTGTTTTTATTGGAGATGGAGACGACAACCTAACGCATTCCTACCTCTTAGGATGTACGCTTGTCGGAATGAATGTAACCGTTATTTCGCACAAGAAACATTGGCCATCAAAATACTTCGTTGACCAGGCAAATAAGATAGCTGAAAAGAAAAACCTACAAGTAACTATAACAGATGATATTGATGCCGTCAAAAACGCTGACATAATAGCTACGGACACATGGGTATCGCTCTGGTATGAAAAAGAAAGACAACAAATAATGGCTGATTTAAAAGAATATACAATAACACAAGATATTATGAATAAAGCCAAGAAAGATGCTATTTTCATGCATTGTATGCCCATATACTATGGAGAGGAAGTTACAAAAGAATTGGCTCATGGAAACCAATCTGTGATTATTGATGAGGCTGAAAATCGCATGTGGACACAAATGGCATTAATGGTAAAATTATTGAAACAATAAAGACATTTTTCCCTTAGGATTTTTTAGTATAAAATAAATTGCTGGATTAATTCCTTTATCACAGGTTCTCTAGACAAAACATTTTTTAATAATTTCCTCTAATTATAACTGATATGATTGCATTATATCCTGTATTTTTACATAATCTGAGAAGATATAAAAAAATGGAATGCTCATAATAGATACTCTTGAAATAGTGCAGGCGCATTTTAAAAATTCAAACTATGTTAAAGTGATAGTTAATAACTTGTAATATTACATCTAAAAATACTAAATTATATACCATAAGAAGATAGTTGTAGCCTTTTCTCCCAACAATTTTTCCCAACTCCGCCCTATTTTTCTTTTCCAATTTTAAGAGTTTATAATACCAACGGAGCGTGAGTATCCATACTATTAGAAACAGTACCAAGAATATTGGAGAAAGTAGTGTTCTTATGTATAATAATACACCCAATACACCTGAAAGTACAAACATGGAGAAGGAGATTTTTGCTGCAGTTTTTTCTCCAAAAGAGGTAGCGTATGTTTTTACTCCTAGTTTACGGTCTCCTTCTACATCATGTATTCCTTCTGGTAAATCATGAGCGTTATCTGCTAAGTATGTAAAAAGAACAAGAAGGATCATATTTTGAATCTCTGAACCACTTGTTGAAATAGTTCCAAATAGCGGCAGTGTGAAAATAAAATCTGCAGTTTGTGGGAGTACAGTCCATATCGCAAGGAATCCAAATATCGCAACGACAACCCACTGTAAGGGAGTGAAGATTTCAGAGTATGCAGGAATCTTTACAATTTTTTTCAGGTATTTATTATGAAATGTTACAAATAAGGCTGCTGCTCCAACTAATATGAAACACCATATGCTAACGAGAATTGAAAACGTAAATGTTATAGCCGAGAATATCAGTGCTACCATAAAGAATTTTTTTGAGCTTACCCTACCTCCAGGTAGTGGCCGATCTGGATGAACAACAGCATCGATATCAATATCTGTAATATCATTCCATATAAGTGCTGCAAGGAAACCAGAGTAGAGAGCTAATATCGTTAAAATAATTGTTTTTATAATCTCCCAATCATATGTATGTAATCCATACGCCAACATTGGTACACTAGCAAACATTAGTACATAACTTACCAATTCATAAATTGGAAAAGGTCGCCAAGAAAAAAGGAAACTAAATGGTCCTTTTGGAAGGTTTTCTTTCATTTTTCCTCCCGAGACGATTCTTCTCCATTTGTATCTGGTACCATAGAATCTGCAGGAGAGTACATCCTTTTCATAATTATGAGAATGAAACAGCAGCTGATTCCAAAACCATTTGCAACAATTATGGGTAATTTTTCTACAACAATGCCATAGAGCAACCACAACGACATACCAAATGCTAATGTCAATGGCATATAATACGATATATCATCAAGTTTCTTGGTTCTATAACCTCGAATCAATTGGGGCATGAAACCTAAAGATGTTATGGCTCCTGCCGTCAAACCTAATAGATCGGTTGCATCCATGAATGAAAACTCATCCAAAATACAATATTAAATCTTTCCAAAATCTACAAATAAGTTTTTCAATAAAAATTAGATGTATAGGCCTATCTCTGGGCCCGTGGGGTAGCTTGGCATCCTTCCAGCTTGGGGTGCTGGTAACCCGAGTTCAAATCTCGGCGGGCCCACTCATCTTCGTCTATGTTATCTTTCTCATTACCTTGGTATTCAGATTGTGAACCATAATCGATATGTTTTCCTTCTGTTAGAGCAAGAAATCTCCTTAGCTCTATATCTACAAAGGAGCTTATGTTGATACCCTTAGCCTTTGCTTTATTAAAGACTTCTTCCTCTATTGTAATACAAGTCCTAATCTTTGACATGAATACTCAGTATGAATATAGTATATATAAATCTATTTGCTACCAGACTATAGGCATACCTCAGCATTAATTAAAACAACTACCAAATAGGTAACTTAATTGCATACGAATCTTGTACCATATTTCATAAGATAGATGCTCAAAGTTGAGGTAAAGTATCACTCCTTAACACTATTTAGTATAGCATCCATCACTACTAATTCAATTCTCTTTACTCTATATACACTACCTAGCTCCAAACCACCTACTCCTGCAACTCCCATATCCTTCGCCAATCCCTCCTTCTCCTATCTGGTAATGGGATATTCCAACTCCTAATGTATGATGCCAATCCAGAGATATATGCTCTGGAGCGAGTATATCTTTGTTCTATTATTGGATATGGTACACCCAACAATAAATCTTGAATGATTAAACCTGTTCTATCTTCTCCAAAATCTTCAACAGCAATCTCTGGATATGACTGTTCTGGAGCTAAAGTCATAATTAGGGTAGTAAATTCATCTATGAAATCACTAAACAACGGTCTCATAATATTATCTAATGAGATATTTTCTGGTGTAATCTGGTCCCTCATCGGTAATATATGAATATTATTATCTTCACATCTTGTCCTAATATTATCTATGTTTCTGGTGTTCATTGTTACTATCCATTGATATTCATTATTATCATCTAGTCTAGTAAATCTATTACGGATTTGTCCATTAAATTCTGTGTTTGATATTGAATAGTGATTCCAATTCTTTGATTCAATTAAAAGCCCATAACTTTCTTCATCTAAGTTCGATATGATTAATTTAAAATCAACACCACCCCGGCCTACATCATCTGCACCAAATTTAGATAACAAATGATATGAGTGAGGTAAGCCACCAAAATGTATTGGATAACCTAACTTCCATAGGCTATGACAAATACAGTATCCTACAAATTTCTCACCAATATTTCCTAGTTTAGTATTTCTTTGACTTGGTGCAGTATAAGTTACTTCTAAATCTTCTGTATATGCCCTTAATCGTCCAATTAAGGAATTGTATTCAGCATCATTAATTGGCATCATTAATCCCCTTATGATTGATTAGAATCTAATAATAAATTATCAATGAGTTTATACTATTGAGTAATACTCAGTATTGTTTCATCTGATATATGTTTAGTGTTACATAATCCGTTACTTAATGTTACAAGCCCGTATTTGTTACAATCTAAAAACATCACTATACCCTCCACCAATAGCCTATATTCCGTTAAGCAATACACATACTAACAGCTATACCGTTATACACCCTCTGTTGAAACCGTGAAATCCTCGATTGCGTTAAGGTATCTAAAAGCATCTATTCTCCCATAGTAACTTAGTTGTGCATACATTTGTAAACGTTACGCTGAAAATATTTAGAACGGCTCAGGCATCAATAATATTAGTATGGTTATCTTTTGCATCATACAAACATTCAAAACAGATTCTGTTCTGTTCTTCATCTGGGGATAATTTCTTATTACACTTTCTACAGTTCATTTGATTCAATCCGTAGTTTTATACCAACTTCTTTATCCAATATTCAACCTCAAAACATCCAGTATCTTCTGCAACAATGGAAACCTCTCCAAGAATCACAAGAACTTCCACACCGTCATTTCATCACTGGCACTGGTTTCATTTGTGTTAAACGCAGTGACTTTTAATGTATGCCTGGAAAATGACATCATATTCCATTTCCAGCTATAGGGGTCTGTAGAATCATTTGCTTGAAATTCATCATCGATGTAGAACTCCACCCTGTCAATATCGTATTTACTATCAGATGCATCAACTTCTACGTTAATAGACCCAATTATCAAAGGACTTCGAAATAAATAAGGCCTAATCAAAAAATCCATGAAATAAAGCCCATTTATTGGTTTATCAATTGTCACAATAGGTCTGTGCCCGATTTTTATTAACCAAGCATCATCGAAACTACCAAACCTTCTATATTTTCCAGCGATTATAAACCCTCCATCATTTGATTGTGTAACAGAATTTCCATGGTCGTCACTCCAGCCACCAAGGCTCACATTCCATAGTTCGCTTCCATTTTCATCGGCTTTTATCATCCAAGCGTTAAAACCTTTGGGTCCATAGGAATGTGTTATTCCCGCTATGAGATAATCCCCATCTATAGTTTGTATGAGAGATTTTCCATAATCCAAGTCGTCTCCTCCATATAGATTTGTCCAGGTTTCATTTCCATATTTGTCAGTTTTAATGAGACAAACATCTCTCCACCCCCCAGTATATGGGGTAAGGCTACCAGTAATAGCAAATCCACCATCATATGTTTGGATAATATCTCCCCCTGTATCGTGTCCCGCTCCGCCAAAAGTTTTATTCCAAAGCTCCTCTCCAGTTTCATTTGTTTTTATGAGCCATATGTCGGGATCACCTTCACCAAAAGAATACGTTGTTCCTACAATTACATAGTCCCCATAATCGTCTTGGATCACTGCATCTCCTGTATCGCCTCCCGCTCCTCCAAAAGTGTTATTCCAGACCATCTCCCCATTTTCATCGGTTCCCACAAGCCACACATCACCACTCGCTTTTGCCACAACTACATATCCATATTCAGTTTCGATTATGCAATTTCCAAAAACCCTATTTCCCTTTCTATATCTTTTACTCCATACCTCCGTCCCATTTTCATAAGTTTTTATAATCCATAATTCAAAATTACCTTGAGAATACTCTGCATAGCCCGCAATTGCATAGCCACCATCATTTGTCTCGATTACACAAAGTGCACCATCTGCAAATTCTCCCCCATAGGTTTTACTCCATAATTCATTTCCCTCACTATCTGTCTTAATCAACCATGCATCTAAATCACCTGCACCATATGATGCGGTATATCCTCCAACGATATACCCACCATCTTTAGTCTGCTGAACAGACATGGCATAATCACCATCAACTCCGCCATATGTTTTACTCCATACAATGCCTGGAGGGTCTTCTAAAACAGTTACCTCATCTGCCGTATTTGACACACCTACAAAACCAGATGATAACAGCAACAGGATAACCAGTATTGGGATGATATGCTTCACTTTAATTATTCCTCCCAATTATATCTATAGATGCTTGGGTATATAAATGTTTATGGAACAAGCATCAAATATAACCAACAGTAGATAAAAACTAAATACAAGAACCACTATAGGTTATAATGGGGGAAAGAGTGTGAATAACCTCATCAAGAAGGGAGTAGTAGTTGCTATTGTACTATTGTTCGTTAGTGTGAGTGTTATTCCCTCAACTGGAATTAACGTATTAGAACAGTCATCTACCGTGTCCTTCGATGACAATATCTTATATGTTGGTGGGAATGGAACAGGAAATTACACGAAGATTCAGGATGCAATAGACGATGCCTTTGATGGGGATACGGTGTTTGTCTATGATGATTCATCGCCTTATTATGAAAATGTGGTAGTTGACAAGTCTATTAATCTTATTGGTGAGGATAGAGATACAACCATTATTGATGGTGGAGAAAAAGATGATGTCATTTTTATTTCTGCTGATAATGTAACAATTAGTGGGTTTACAATACAAAATTGTAGCTTGTCTTCTCCAGTTACCGACGCAGGGATTGAGATAGATTCTAATTACAACACCATATCTGGTAATACGATTTCAAATAATTTAGGAGAGGGTTTACGTCTACATTATTCTAACAATAATATTATCTCAGATAATAATATCTTGAATAACCTTGTTGCTGGAATACGAGCATGGTATTCTAATAACAATATCTTCACACAGAATATTATCCTCAATAACTCTGTTGGTATAAGATTTGTAACTAAGTGTATTAAAAATAACATCTTAGGAAACGTCATAAATCTAAATGGAGTGGGTATAGTAACACTTTATTCCAGCAATAGAAATATAATTTCAAACAATACTGTCTCAAGCAACAGTCAGGGAATATATATCTATAATTCCACTTGCAATACAATTTCTAAGAATAATATTTCAAATAGCTGGAGGGGCATATGGCTGCAGAAATGGTATAGCTCTATCAATTTAATTTATCATAATAATTTCTTTAACAATAATCAAAGTGCTTATGATAAAGGTATAAACCAGTGGAATAAAGGTAACGAAGGTAACTATTGGGATGACTGGATTGGATTCAGATTTAATTTTCTACAATTTCTCCCATATCATATTCCAGGAACATTGATTCGTAATTTCGACTGGCGACCAGCACGAGAACCATATGATTTAGGAGTATGATAGAATATGAATAAAAAGATACTCATTGGTAGTATCATCGCAGTTGTAATACTAGTTCTGGTATCACTCACAGGTGTTGTTGGGTTTCAAACTACATCTTCAACTATTGCCAGAGCATCACCATTGTTTAGTGTTAGAAGCAGTAGGGCGATAGACGAAGAAAGCAAGGATATTGCTTGTGATTATGTCGGGAAGGGAGAAGCAGTAAGTTTTCCACTCCCCATATTGAATAGTAGAAACAAATTATTCCAGAAGGGACTTGATATAATCAAAGGAATGGACGAAAAATCATTTAATATATTTGTAGAAATGGCAAGAAATCGTCTGCATAATGATAAAGAAATTGAGAATATTGATGAAATTGTAATGGCACTACATCAATTGAGAACCAATCCAGAAAAGGTTAAGCATGATTCTATATATATGATTGAGGGTTATACTTTTGGAAATTGGGTTCCTTTTTGTGGGGTTTTTACAATGTTTTTAGCATTAATTGGAATATTTATTGTGATATACCGAGCACTATTAAATACAAGTGGCGGACATTATCCTTGTGAAACTATGGAATGTCTTAATTAATATCTAATCATATCTTAGGTTCTTCTGGGCTAAAAACCTAAATAATAGAACATCTATGAATTATATGGGGAAAGAATATGGACAAAAAGATACTCGTTGGTAGTATCATAGCAGTTGCAATACTTGTTCTGGTGTCATTTACAGGTGTAGTAGGGTATCAAACCACATCAACTACTTTAGCTAGAGCATCGCCACTTTTCAGTGTTAGAAGTAAGAGAGCGATAGACAGAGATAGTAAGGATATTGCTTGTGATTATGTTGGAAAGGGAGAGGCAACCAATATCCAGTTCTCAAGCAAAATGAAGAGAACAGAGCAGGTTCAAAAGACTATAGACATTATTAGTAAAATGGACGACAAAGCATTCCGCAATCTCGTTCCACGAATTATTCTCAACCTGAAAAACAGAGAGCAGATGACTGATACAGAAACATCAGATGTATTACAGGCTCTCTTTTATATAAGGGAAAATCCAAATGATATAAATTATTTTGACACGAAGGATACTCCCCTTGATACCAATGAGTTTCTTTCATGTCGGGTGCCTTGGTTTTTGCCATGTAAAATTTTAATGATTTTATCAGGCATTTTTAATAATTTATTTGTTTTTATACTTGGACGGCTTACACATCTTTTTGGTTGTTTTCCTGCTACCTCAGTAGGTGCTTGTCCAACTGTGGCGTGTCCTCTTTAGATGCTGATTCTTCTGGGCTAAAAACCAAAATTGGCAGGAATTATTGTATAAAACGTCAGTTAAACAAATATATTAGTTCTGCATTATTAATATGAAGAGGGGGAAAGTTATGAAAAGAAATAACCTCATCAAGAAAGGAGTAGTAGTTGCAGTTATACTCTTGTTCGTTAGTGTAAGTGTTATTCCATCTACTGGCACTAACATAGTAGAAAAGCCATCTACCGTGTCCTTTGACGGTGACACTTTGTATGTCGGTGGCAGTGGACCCAATAACTATACGAAGATACAGGATGCTATCAACGATTCAGAAAATGGTGATATGGTTTTTGTTTACGATGATAGTTCACCGTATAATGAGAATCTGGAAGTGGATAAATCTATTACTTTAAAAGGAGAGAACAAAGAGACTACAGTTATTAATGGGAGTGGGGGTGAAATCGTTGTTAATATAACTGCTGATGGAGTTATTGTAAGTGGTTTCACAATTGTAAGTTATAAAATCATTAATACAACTACCAATTTATTAAATATTCAATCAGATTACAATATCATAGCAAATAATATTTTTAATGAGAACACATCTAATGGAATTAATATCTATGATGGCGAATACAATACTATCTTCGCTAACACTATTACATGCAACTCAGGCATTGTATTATACAGAGGAAAAAACAATAACATATCTGGAAATATAATAAAAGACTGCATAGCAGGAATAAATTTAGTTTGGTATTCCAATAACAATAGTATATTTGGAAATACCTTAACAAGTAATACGTGGGGTATAATAACAGGTTCTTATTGTATTAATGACGTAATCTCTCTAAATAATATTTCATACAGTTTTTACGGTATTATTGCTATGAATTGTTTTAATTGCAAAATAACCAAGAATAACTTTATAGGTAATCTTGTAAACGCACGATTCGCTTACTTATTAATTGAGGCATTTGCATTTGGGTTTGAATATAAAGCATTAAGAGATATTCGCTCAACTATTAAATGGGATGGTAACTACTGGAATAAACCAAGAAGTTTTCCCAAACCTATATTTGGACGGTTACCACCATCTGGATATATTCCTTGGGTTCAATTTGATTGGAATCCTGCACAAGAACCAAATGACATAGGAGTGGTATAGAGAATGAATAACCTCATCAAGAAAGGAGTAGTAGTTGCTGTTGTCTTCTTGTTCATAGGAGTATCTTGCATACCAACTGGTATCACTTCAAAGGTTGCTCCAATAGATGATATTCAAAATGAACCTCAGGACTTCTTTTTCGGTTTAAAAGGGAATATAATGTTTGATTTCGACCTAGAGCATTTTCTCGAACCGATAAAACCTGTAGGTGGAGCATACTTCTTTCCGTTTAATGTGAGCTATAAGGTTTCTGGTATGTTCGCCGATATTATAACAAGATGGTTTCGTGGAAGGGCGAGTATGACCATTGAATTATCTATAAAGGAGGTACCTGAATGGGCTTCAATTACGGTTTCTCACGATATGGTACACTGTTATATTGGTACAGATTGGGAGACATGTCATGAACAATCCTATATCCGCATCACTTTAGATGAAAGGGCACCTGCTTTTGAATTATCATATTATAAAATAGTGGGGGCATCTATTTGTATTAAAGGGCCTTTTGGTTTTTTCACTTGGATACATGGTTCAGAGGGTGAAGAGGAGTTCCCGTTTGTGCCAGATTATCTGCCAATAATAAGTATAACACCAGAGACTAATTTAATAGAGATACCGCCAGGGCAAATAGGAGAATTAAATATCTCAATAGAAAATCTTGGTAATGGTTTAACTTTGGTTAAATCTGAAATTATTGAAATTCCATCTCCAGATTGGTGGGTTTATATCCAACCTGAAACAGTTTTGGATGTAGGTGAAGAGAAGGAGGCACCTCTATTCATCATGCCTCCTGAAAATTTCACGGGTTTTGAACACATAAAAATTTCTTTCACCCCATGTTATTACTATAATCCTGAATTACAAGGAGACCCTCGAATTGAATTTATCACAGTTAAATTTCATTGAATCTCTATTTGATTAAGGAGTAAATATGAAGCATATCAAATATCAAAAAGGAATTGCCCTTGCTGTTATTCTCTTGTTCGTTAGTGTGAGTATTGTTTCATCAACTGGAAATACTGTAATTGAAAAACATGTTTCAACAGAAAATCTTCCATCCGATGATTCTGTAATAATGAGGTCTGGGTTATCTCTTATTACGATTAAGGTTGAAGGAGAAATAGGAGAAAACGAATGGTACGTTAGCGATGTTACGTTTACAATTACATATGAATCTGATGAGATAGCAGCAATTTATTATCGCTTTGATAGTGGAGAATGGACTGAATATACTGAATCGTTTATCGCGTCCGATGATGGAGAACATATTCTTGAATGGTATGCTGTTGATTATGAGGGAAATCAATCGGAGGAGGATGGTCCATTTGATTTCAAGATAGATCAGACAGTACCTATGGTAGACCTGACGTGGGAAAGTCCAGATAATGTCAACGTAGTTTTTACAGCAACTTGCAGTGACGCCACAAGCGGTATGGATTACGTAGAGTTCTTACTATATACTATTTTGATGTTCACTGATAACGCAGCGCCATTCGAATGGAGTATCGTGTGGACACCGTCCTTTAAAACCGCAGTATTCAAATCTATAGCATACGACGCAGCGGGAAATTCAGATTACGACTTTACATCGGGTATTGGATCATCTGTGTTCTCTGCATGTATAGTTAAGGAAGGTAGTCATCAAAGTAGTCAGAGTATTGTTCCAATAACTGAAATTGTTGGAAGAGAAAAACATGAGACTGGAGAGAAGTTGCCCCTTAACTGCTCCAGGGGAGGAGATACCAAACCAGCTTATGTTATAGTAGTTGTTAATAAGAAAATGGGAGAAAATGACTGGGCTGTCAGTGACGTTACCATTTCTATGATACCCGATCCTGATGGAATAGATGCAGTTTATTATAAACTTGATGAAGAGGACTGGATATTGTATACTGAATCTAATGTTATCTCCGATGATGGAGCACATAGTTTCTGGTGGTATGTCATCGACGATGAGGGATACTCATCCACTCCAGATTTTATATCTTTCAAGATTGACCAAACAGAACCATGGATAGACTTTTATTGGAATTCAGATAAGATAGATGGTATATGGTATGTAATATTTATAGCATATTGCGGTGATGCCACAAGTGGTGTAGAAAGAGTAGAGTTCTATAAGAATGGTTTGTTGATGTGTACTGATTATGAAGAGCCTTATGAGTGGAATTATCCACCTATACATACAAGAAGTTATGTAATAGGATTAATTTTTAATCCACAACTTATTGAGGAAAATGTGACCTTTTTCGCATTTATAGTTAGAGTTTATGAATTACTTCTTGATGATATTGAAGATTCCTCCTTTTATCCCATTGCTTACGATTTTGCTGGAAACTCAGCAGAAGACCATACAACAGGTATAACTTATATTATGTATGAGAAATATAGATTTCAACAACTAATATTTCCAAACAACTATACAGGGAGAATAGGCTTATTCTTTATCAACGCAGAATTTGAGGAAGGTCCTTTATAGATACTTATGAGGTATGATAGAGAATGAACAAGAAAATACTCATTGGTAGTATCATCGCAGTTGTAATACTTGTTCTGGTGTCGTTTACAGGTGTAGTTGGTTATCAAACTACTAAATCATCTACCATTGCCAGAGCATCACCATTATTTAGTGTTAGAAGTAAGAGGGCGATAGATAAACAGAGCAAGGATATTGCTTGTGAATATGTTGGAAAGGGAGAAGAAAGCGTTTTATCAATTCCAAAGCGGGATGATAAGACTGCTATAAAACAAAAAGTGGTAGATATGATATGTGCAATGGATGATATAACATTTAACAAGTTAATGAATTTAGTTGCTAGTAAATTTCAACAGAAGGAAGAACGTAATGAAGTGATAAATACTTTTCATCAATTAAGGAGTCACCCAGAAAGAATTAGTGTAGATTATGACAATAACAATGAGAGGTTTACTAGTATTACCAAATATCTTATATGTTTAATTTTAGCAGCAATTCCTTGGGCAATACTTGCTTTTATACTTATACTCTTTGATAGATTAACTATTGTACCAAACTGGTGTTAATAATGATGTTCAAATTATGACAATCCCTTTATTATGCATTAAAATTCTGGGCTAAAAACCAAAATAGATAGTAAATATTTGTTTGAGGATACACAAAAACTACTACGTCCACACCCATGGTGGAACCAGAGTTAATCTATGCTCAAATTCTTGAATATCTATAGATGGGAGATTTTTACACCAGTTCCAGAGACGTCTCCTTAACCTATATCTCTGGTCAGAATCTGGATTTGTAATCTGTTCACGTGTTAAGTTTAGAATTTGAACATTATTTTCTCTAAGTAACATTCTTGCATCTTTATTACATTTCACGCCACAGGCAAATAACCATCTAATTGAAGTTTTATCTGAGAATCTTGGTATAACTTTATTTTTAATATCACTCGGAGTTAAATTTCTATGGGTTGAATTTGAATTCCAATTCTTAATTTCCACTTCTACAAGATTAGAATCAAATTCTAATATGATATCACCACCCCCTCTCCCTTCATTAATTATAAGAATTATATTACTCTCAGATTTTGGCCAAGCCCTTTTCAGAATATCTTCAAGAATATCACCGATAACTCTTGTAGCCAAATTTCCTTTATCCTCTGAACACTTCATCTTTTCTATTCTTTGTATCTTTTCACCAGTAGCTTCTCCTGTGTTTAATGGTTCTTTGATTCGTTTAGTGATAAGATAACTTTTATCCCGAATTCCAAACCCCAAATCACTTACAGGTTTCTTTTCCATACTATGTGCAAGGGTAAACGATTTGTCTTCCTCCTGCAATTCTTTAGCCATTTGTCGAGCTGTACCCGCCCCACAACCAATCTTTTCTGCCACTTCTTGTATTGTAAAACCTTGGTAAAATAATTCATATGCAAATTTCCTATCGAATTTATATCCTCGAGTTCTCGCTCTAAACTCACCTAACATTTCACTACCGTTAACATAATAATAAAACCCATCCTTGAATAGATATAAACTATCATGTTCCCCAAAAGAGTTACAGTAATCCAAAATAACACTACTAATCTTCTTAACAGTAAGATACTGACTTAACTTATGTTCAGTGAAATATACTCCTTTCTTGATTATTAGAAATGAATCTCCACCGTATAACACACGTGCAGGAATATACCTTGAATCGTGATATATAAAAATCAGTGTTAGATTTCTATGTCGTAAATCAGTATGCAATCCTTTAGATGTCATATACTCCTGTTGTCTCTTCGTTAGAGCTTGTGCATCATCGAATATTACTGTCATCTCTCTTCCTTCTTTCTTGGTTAATTTCTCAACACTCGATTTAACTCTTTTGCCTTTTTCAAGTACGGGTAGCTTATTTGAACCAAATAATTTGAGGTCTTCTTCAGGGCGATTTGGTGAAATAATCAAAACCTCTTTATCCAGAAACTTTGCAATACGGGTTACTTCTGTGGTTTTACCAGAGCCCATCTTACCTATAACAACTATCATCCATGCTTTTCGTAATGCATCCCCAACTTCCTTAGGATATTCTCTATCTATAACATCTATAGTTTTATTCATGTGTACGACACCCCTCACCATCAAATAAATAATTATTTAACTCAAAGAATAATAACGTTCCAATTTCGAAGGTTGATAATGAAGCATAGGTTCGAGTCCTTGCCGAATCTTTTAACTTCACATCATTTCTACTTATTTGGCCATTAGCACCAAAAGTCGATATCATCAAAACAAGTTCATATTCTACAGATGTCTGGACTAACACATCCAAATATTTACATGGTATCAGATACAATCCTTCATCGAATTTTACCCATACTCCTTCTGTTGCATCCCAACCATATTTATAAGGGTTGTAGAAAGGCTTATCCTCTTTTGGAACGTGCTCTGCCATTTCAACATCTACAATCCCAATCTTCCCGACCATGTATCGGAATCCTTCATACATTTCCGTTATCTCTTCCTTCAATCTAACTTTGATTTCGTCTTCTCCAGCCTTCTTGTTTATATATTTTGATTTTATGAGTTCGGTCATTTTTATTTAACCTCACTTATATACGTAATGGAAAGCTCGTTGCAAAATGTTTTCTTTTTATTAGACTATTAAATTATAATATTTGATTGAGAAAGGGGGCAGAGTTGGAGAAATGATGAAAAGGGGACTCTACTTTAACGATAAAATACTCAGATTAGAGCAATAATTCAATGATTAAAACCGATTAGACTTATATCCATTAATTTTAACAAGGTAAGGTATCAACAGGTTACACTATTTACCCTTACCACATCCCCTTCCACTCCTCTCTTCCTCTCTATACTACCCTTCCCTCAGCCCTGCTCCCTCGGCCATCACCTTATCATATATCTTTTTCAAATCATCTTCTGATTGAGCGTTATAATGCATCAAATCAACATCACCTTTCAATGAGTGCCCCATAAGGATTTTCTTAATGGATGTTGGTCCTCCACGTCTGTCCCACTCCTGGCTGAAGAACTTACGTAAATCTTTCACTTTGATAGGTGCATTATGAAATATTCTTTCTAGATGATACTTATTAAATAGGCACTTTAGAGCACTATTATTATTGAAATAAGATAGATATCCTTGCAATGCCTCTTCTGTCTCAAAGTTGAATATTGCAATTCTATTCCGTCCTGTCTTTGTGCTTTGTCCATTATCTGGATTGTGATTAACGTATACAATTCTATTTTCTAAATCAATATCATCTGGTTGCAATTGATATAATTCCTCAGCTCTCATACCTGTAGTAGAGCCGAGCAATATGATAGTTTTTATCTGTTTATAGAATGTGTGCTCCTTAAAGTAGGCTAGTGAATTAATTATATCATCCTTTGTAAGTCTTTTTGGTATGTAATTCGGTTCTGGTGGTGGTATAATGTTATTAGCCCATTCCATCTTTAGCTGTGTTAAGAACTTACGTATTTGGTATACGTGTTTCCTATAGGTAGATGGTGAATACTTATCTTTCAATACCATGATATATTCTAGGGTTTTATCTTCAGATATTGTTTTATTTGTGTATGATAGATATCCATTGAGTATTAACTTAAGTTCGTACAACCAACGATTGCATACACCACTTATTTCTCTAAGTGTAATATATCTGTCCAAATCTTGCTGAGAAGCGATTATTTTCTCCTTATAATCTAGCTTGGGGTGCTGGTAACCCGAGTTCAAATCTCGGCGGGCCCACTTATTCAAAAAAAATTACGTTAGATTTTTAAAAACCACTTACATATCTCCCAGGATTGGAGGAATAAAAATTATGAATAAAGAAAAATTGTATGAAGATGGCGTAGAGGAATGTAGTAGAGGCTACGTTATATGTGAGAATGTTCTTATTTTTGGAATGATAATATTGGGATTTCTGGGCATGTACCCACTCAAGATCATTAGCCTCCCTCTTGTTTCAATACTATATGTTTTATTTGCTGTGATTATGTTATTTTTTATGCTGAGAAAACATCTCTGTACAAATTGTTATTATTATGATAAATGGTGTCATTGCGGTTGGGGAAAACTTTCATCTGCTATATTTAAGAAAAACACTGGAGATCAAAAACTTGGAGGAAAACTTGCAGGATTAACATGGGGGATACTTATGGGTCTACCAATAATCGTAATGATTGCCATGATAGCTATAAACGAAGTATCTCTAATTGATGAATTAGTTTACCTTGTTCCTTTCATTGCATTAGTAGCTATTAATGGCATACTGCATAAGATAGATTGTGAAAAATGTAAAATGCAGTTTATCTGCCCTGGAAGCGCAGCAAAAAAACCATAATAGAAGGAGGATAATAAAAATGGCAAAAGTACAATTTAATCCAAAACATAAAGAAGTTCTTGATTCGTTTTTACTAAACATTCCAATCGTTAAACCAGGAAAGATGTACGGCCATCCTGCTTATTATGTCGGAGGTAAGCTTTTCGCTTCTCTTTATATGGAGGGTGTCTGTGTGAAAGTTCCCGAATCATTAGCAAGTGAACTACTAAAAAGGAAAGAGATTGTGCATTTTCAACCCATGGGCAGAAAAATGAGAGAATGGATCCAGATAAATAGGAACAAATCAGAGGATTATTTGAAAGATCAGGATATCTTTGATGCATCAATTGAATTTGTATCATCAATAGCAGGAATAAATCTTAAGAAAAAGATAGATAAAAATTAAAACCGTAAAAACCTATATTGTTTTACCTGGTTTTTCTCCTGTTAGATTGTTTGCGGTTCGGCGGGCCCATGAACTCTCCAGGAGAAAAAGACTGTCTGTAATCATAGTCTCCTGATTTTAGCTAGGTATCGCTCTAAATATCTAATCATCTAAGACAGAATCTACTGGTACCGGTGCAGTCCAATCTGGACTGTAGAGAATTAGGTTAGGATCTCCATATATACAGTTAATAGTAGTAACACCCTTCATTGATGATGGACCATACATTGATGTTGGATCACCTGTTGTAAAATCACGGTAGTGAAGCCATACATATTTTGAATAAGCTAGACCCACAGGCTCTCCATGCATCATTGCGTCTTCGAAGAACCAGTCATCCATAAGATCTGCCTCAGGGCATAGTCCAGAGCCGGCATTACCATACCACATTACCGCTCCGTGATCTAGATATACAAGCGGTCCAAAATGTTGCCCAGTTGAACAAGACATATAGAAAACAGCGTTACTTTTGAGATTATCTAACAGCTGATCTATCCATTTGAAGTGAATGAAGTCATATAGATTTGGTGCTTCTGGGTTATACCATCGCATACCATTATTACGAGCTGTTTTCCAGTTGTCATACATGTAGCCTCGCCAAGCATCAGGCCAGATCTGATCCGGATAATTAGAATGATTTGTTTGGAGATACTGAGCAGAAATACCACTTCCGCCTGTTCCATGACCAGAATAGTACATGACGCTGGCGCCTTCATTCAGACGTTCAAGATGAGCATCCCACAGACAATGACCATCGTAAGTTCTTCCATGAGACATAAACACATTTTTGAGAACTTGGCTTGACTTTACTTGATGGGTAACGCCGTCGTTTGTCTTCCAGGTTTCTCCATCAGGATAGTTCATAAATTGAGTGCTAGTTACATCCCTGTTAGGATTTGCATAGATTAACGCTGGATATAAAATATTTCTTACAATTATATCTGATGTATATGCTGGTGTCTCCCCAGGGATATGCCCAGAATAAGAATTGTTACCCATCACCACCGAATGAGTCTCTAATCGAATATCCTTACGCGGTGCTACAAAGACAAATGCTTCTTTTCCATCTATGTTAAGCCCATAATCATTAATCCATTTGTGAATGCCTTTGTGCATCTCTTCATTCCAATATCGTTTTGCATCCATTCCGAGTGGTGGGAGATCACTGTTATTACCAGAGAATAAGTACTTGATAAGCTCAATTAATAATTTAAAATTGCTAAATTCGGGAACAGGTTCCTTATACATTGGTAGATGACCAGGAGCACGATTTCCATGATAGTAGTCTCCATCCCAAAGTCTCCAGGTATCTATTCGATTTGCCATACCTGCAGGATTAGGTGATTCTGCTGATCCAAACAATGGTATGGGTTCTTCATCTAGATTTAGGAAAAGGCTATCGCTAGTGTCTTCAGATTCTTCAATGTTTGTTGGGTTGTTCCAGAGCATCTTTCCAGTTGGGGTGCCCATAACGTCGTAAACATTTTTGTTCACCTGACCTACAATTACATTATAATTTACAGGCACTGATGAAGCAGCACTTTTTGCCTCTTCTAAACGAAGAACAGGTGAACCATGATATGCGGCAATCATAGCAGACGGTGCAAAATAACCATCTCCCGTTTTCAGTGAGGTAATTGTGATATAGTTTTCAGAGGATGGATAGTCTTTGATATAATCTATAATTTCTTGCATAGATTTTAAATCTGCCTCTAAAGTCGGCAGGTCATTCCGAACATTGTTTCCTATTTCATTATTTTCAACAAATATGACTTTACTAATACCAAGTGTAGCAAAAGCATTTTGTGTCTCTGCAGGCACACTATTTTCTTTGACATATAACAGCGGAACATGTTCTTGTGAGGCAATTACTGCAGCATTCGCAGCAGATAATGCTGCATTTACACGCTTCTGATTTAACTTCCTTATTTCTGCACTAATTGTATATTGAACGCTGGATGACCCTTGTGCATTCCTTGGTACAACAATTGCCGTCCATGTTCCTTTTTCAGGATGAAGCACTTCAGCAGTAAACTCAGTATGCGGCTCTGGATTCCAATCCCTCCAAGGATCACATGGGGTAGAAGGATCACCATCATCAAAACCATGCCATTCATGAATTGGTAGGATGGGTCCTCCATTCCAATCAGGGATATCTGGTGCTCTAATATGTCCTTGTGGATCAACTAGGAACACTAAAAGATCTGATGGTGTTGAGGTTGTTACTGTTGCTTTTAATGTAGCGTCATCGTCATTGACTTTTATGTTATATCTGTCACATTCATATTTAGTAATTATAAAGTCCCAATCCCCTAGAGGAGCTTTTACTCCAGCTGCCCATATACCAGGTGTTGTAACTGGATAATAAATATCATATCTCGGTATATCCGCAGAGGCGGGCCACCAGTCGCTTGTGAGACTCATAAACTTGGGATAGAGTTGAATTAACGATGGGTAAATATGAATCATACCTCCGCCTGGAATACTAGGTCCGTAGATTGATACATTAATAGCACCCCATTCTGACGTCAATGTCATAGGATAGATATAGGAACTACCCATTTTTTTTATTTTATTACTATCGTTCGGTATGGTTTTAACTTCAGCATTACGTGTTAATGTTTTTGTTTCATGAAGAACCTGTGAAGTGGTATCCTCGTAATCACTTCCGTCAACGGCAACAACAGCCAAATCTGATGAAGCCCAATTTTGTGTTGCTATTTCAGCTGCGGCTTGTAATGGATCAGAGGGAATAGTATATTGTACCGCGGTTTTACCGTGATCACTAAGATATGTGTTCCAATCATCTAGTAGATAATTAGTGGTATCATCAACAGTTCCAAACCAATTTGTTAGTGTCGTATCGCCAGTATAAACAATTGGTGCAAGATATCTGTCTCCACCATCTAAATAGTTACAGGCTGGAATTGACGCTAGATATCCATATTCATCCTTATTACTATCTGGGTCATTTGCTATCTTGAAGGTTTGCGCGATAGGTGTTATCTGTGGCTGTGGAATTGGGCTAGGTGGGTCTGGAACGGTTGATTCCAGATTAAACTGCAATTTGTATGCACCAGAACCATAGGTGTAATAATCCCATTCTGTTGGATCGGGAATGTCTGTGTAACCTGGAAATATCTTAATTCTTACCCGCCAGTAACCTGACTCATCTATAGGATAAAAAAGTTCATCATCATAATAATAATTTTTAGCGTGTATCATTGAGCTATTAGGGTTATAAAGATAGATATCAAAATCAGATAGCAAAGCGTAGTTTTTCATAAGTAATATGAAATGAATGTTTTGCCCTTCATTTATATTAAATTTATACCAATCTTCTTCATCATTCATATCAAGATATCCTTCGTATGATCCAGTTGTAATTGAGGTTGCAGAGGCAAAATTATCACCGGCATCATTGCCTGTATTTGCATCGTTTTGTCCAGATAAGGTTACATCAAAAGAGTATTGTCCTTCACCTGTACCGCTAATATAATGAACTCTCATGTACCATTTACCAGTATAATCTGCAGTGAATGTTATTGATTCAGTTGCACTACCAGAGTTTGTAGAAGTTGCTTTCTCATTTTCGTTTTTGTCCCAAAGACCGATATCATAGTTGTGACCTGTTGGAGGAGTCATAGTAATAATGATATCTTGACCAGCACAAACTGAGAATAAATACCAATCTTCATCGGTGGAGTTTAATTTACCAGTTCTTCCTCTACCCGGCCAATCATCAATCATCTCACCAGGATATATGGCAAGAGATTCACTAATTTCATCCCCTGCATCCTTCTTATATCCTGCATCATCATTGCCATTCCTGTTCGTTGCAGGAAAAGGGTTCTTCAAGTGGTATGCTCTATCTAACCAAAATGAGCCAGAGTTTTCATAAGTCTCATACTTTTCTATTTCTTCATCAACCATTTTTACAGGGACATTCAACATATTTTTTGACAATTTGTTAAAAACAGCTTGTTCTTCTGCTAAAGTTTTTTTACAAATAGTTACGGTTCCAGCCACAGGTGAAACAACTGTTGAAACCAACAATATACAGATTAAAAATCCAATTAGTTCTTTTTTCATCTTATGCCTTCTTCTCGATAAGCACTTCAATCTTAAATAAAATAAGTGAAGTTTTATATATAAATCTTCGGAACCGAAATCTGCTAAATCAAAACCATCAAACACCTGTAATGTTTTACCTGGTTTTTCTCCTGTTAGTCTGTTCACGGTTCGGCGGGCCCATATTCTGTTCTAGGAGAATTTATAAGTGAAACAGAGGTTTTTACCCCTTGTTTTGATTTATCTGGATTTTAAAGGTCGTTTACTCCAGTCATAAGGATATAATGATTAGTGTCTTTATTATATAATAAGTCATGCCAAGCAGGGTTTTTCTTTTGGTTTTTTCTAAAACAAAGAGGATAGAGTGATGGGTTACCAAACAAGTAAAAAACTCTCCTTAATACCATACATTTATACGGTGATTCTCCCTATGGGTTTCCATATGGAACGAAAACTACGATTGGTCCACGGTAGCTTCGTTATCACAATTCCGAAGCAAGTATGCGATCTATATAGATTTAAGGCTGGAGACATGTTGGATATTGAACCCATTGGTATTGGTGAGTTAAGGCTGCGGAAGGTAATTCAATAGGCAGTATTTTCCTATCTGATATTGAATATTAGTATTGACTGACTTAAAAATTGATAAGTTAGTCAATACTATCTTTTGGCCTTCATGTGTTTGTTGGTTTACGCAAGTGCCAAGTGGGTTTCATATTCATCCTGGCTACGCAGAAATTCCATGGGTTTCACAGCCATCTTGGCTATACGCAAGAAACTCTTGGGCTTCAATCTTTATATGGCTCGCATATTTCAACTGGGCTTCAACTGCATAATGGCTCGCACTTTTCCATTGGGCTTCATCCTTACATTGGCTCGCAATAGTCTGCCAGATTCTAATTCTTATCTGACTATTTGCAATATTAGTATATTATTGTGACCATTTAAAAGTTTCGTCTCCTCTCCCCTTCTTTTATTTTTAACCATCGACTAATATCATTCTACTCTCCCAACTAAATATATATTAATTATTTTATTACCCATAATAAATTTTCATTAAAATATACTCACATATTTTTTATGCATATCCACATTGTTTGTAGTCCAATAACAATTAATCACCGCCGATCAAGCCAAATACCGAAAGCATTAAATACTTGATAGCACATACAATAACATGGCAAGTTATTAAAAAACTTACCCAATTTAACAAGGTGTTAGAAATGTTAGAAGAAAAAGAAGAAACCAAAAAGCAATTCTTTAAAAAGGCAGCTGAAGAAGAGAGAAACCGCAAATATCGGCTTTCTCTACCCTACGATCAAGACGATGATAGAATCATCGAATTCACACAAGGTGAAGCAGATGATTTACAAGAGGAACTAGAAAATAACCCATGGAGAAAGTTTACCATCTCCCTCCCCCCTGAATATGTGGAAATTTTGGATGATATAGCCAAGAGGGACACTAAAAGATGGGAGCTTATGAAAATCACTAGAAATCGTATCATTGAAGAAGCTATCGAAAGCTACATTATGAAACGTGGATATATTGTTACAAGAGAAATACTAGGTTTCCAAGAAGTAACAGAACTTATGCCATTGATGGCATTATGTAAACAGGTGGAAAAACTTAGAGACTTCCCTAAATGGGTACGTGGATACTGGATGAGATCTTCTACTTTAGATGCATCACATGGTGAGTACACTGGTAACGACAGCGATGAAGAAGTAGATAAATGGTTCCGTGAGACATTTAAAGAAATGCGAAAGGAAAAAGAAAAGAATAAAAAAGAATCCTAATAATGAACCAAGACTAGGAGAGATATTATAAAATACTCTTTTTATTTTTTTTTCTGGTTATCATCATCATGAATTATATCTTGGGGATTACAGGTGAGGTATATCATCTGCTCTTGGTCATTCCTCATAGCAGCTCCACGGTCGAGGAGTTCTTCCTTCAAAAACGCCTTTAACTCTTTAGACACGAAAAACGGTTTAGGATACCGGTTATATTCATCTTCTGTCGTTATGTGTTCCCCTACTGTGTGTAGAATTAATCGACCCTTGTCATCTTTTACAATTTCAAAATCTATAGATTGTCCAGGGTCCTCTCCGATGTCGTCTCTTCCAAGTATTTCCGGTATTTTAGCAGGTTTCTCCAATCGTTTCGCATCTTCTCGACTTGCTTTTCTTTTCATTTAATCACCTACTTATTTTTATTCAGTTAATTTTATACTTCACTTTTCATCTGTATTACGTTTTTGGTAGATAAACTTTACGTCTCCATATTTCTACTCTTCTTAATTTTTTCATTCTTTTACCTATTCTTCACCAGTAGTATACTTTCTTATCTTCTCTAAATACTTAAGATCAGCGGGATATAAAAACGTCTCTTCGGGTGTCCTAGCACTATAATCGTCATACCATATGCTAGCCCTCTTTTTGAGATCATCAGAGGGCATTTTATCCTTTAATATCTCAATGCCATAAAGAGTAGCAAGAGCCTCATCCTTTGTTTTTCTATGTGAAACCTCATGGGTAAGATAAAACGCTACTGTCTCATCTGTTTCATGTTTCATCCAAGCTGAACAAAGATATATAGTATTTGTTTTCAAATCCACTACCATGCTCAAATACGGGCTACCACATGGCTCCTTTAATTTCCACCCTTTAATGTCTATCCCATAAAAATCTGCAATCCGACGGGCACGTTCCGTAGCTGTTTCCTGTTTTGTTCCCTCTTCAAGCCTCTCACGTTGTTTTTTAATGCTGCTAATTGCTTTTCTAAATCATCAGCTGTTTCGGACATATAATTACGTCATAATATACCTATTTCTTTAGCATGTCCTTTTGATGAATTATTGTATATAACGCTTCCTTCTCAGTTGCTGTTAATAATCTCTCTAACACCTGATGCACTGTACCATAATCTAACTCACTACAATTATGATCTGCTATAGCATCTCCAATTAATCGTCCTAACATTCCTTCTCGTATGCATTGATAACATACAAAAATATCTGTAGAACCATGCCAACAAGACCCCGGCACCTTTTTATCCCCGCAAAATATACATCCAACAGGTCCCGGTGATCCGAATGCGCCATCAAAATTCCCTTTCATTTCTATTTCACCTTATCTTTTTTCTTTTTTGGTTTTTTAAACCCCCATTTCTTTGCTAACTCATCTGCTTCTCGTTCATCAGCTAACCATTGCTCCATATTAAATTCACGTGGTTTATGATGTTCTAAAACAACATGGGCAATTTCATGCGCAATATGAAACATCATATCAGATTCAGTTAAATTGTCATTCATCATCTTTGTAAAATTTAATGTAATGAGAGGACGTCTAATCTCTGTTGCCTCTGATGAAACTCGCAACCATAACTCGTCTGCTGATCCATAATCTTCGGATATTCCACGATTAAATATTACTTCATTAATAATAATCTTGTCTCTTACATTTTCTGGTATCTTCCGAAGGGTATTTGCAATAACTCTATCAAAATAGACCTCTTCATCAGTAAACGCTTGTGGTATTTTAAAAATGTTGTAACCTATCCCGTCATTGTTCTGTTGCCTCTTTATTTTTGATTTAAATCTCATTTATTTCACCTTTTCTCTAAGTTTCTTCATGTATTTTCTTGTTTCAGACTGCGTTCTTTTCTCTTCTTGTTCCTGTTCTTCTGATGTTCTATTCCTCCAGTCATAATCACTCTCGACATAGTGTTTATAATGAAAAAACTCATGGACAATATTCTCCTTTCCAACAAACTTTCTATTCTGGAGAAACAACACTAAATAACATATTTTACGAGCAGAAACAAACCATGCCTTTGGTATCACACCAACCAATGGATTAGATATTTTGGCTCTCGAAACTGATCCAGGGGGTTTGAATTCACCGAGTCGTTTCATAGGATATAAATCGTAGACACAGTACATAGGCATTGGTACATTAAACTCTGTAGATAGATCAGATAATAATGTTTCAACTTCTTGCAGAACCCGCTGATTTTTTTCTTCCAACTATTTCACCTCATCCTCTAATACTTCCGTAATATTGATACTTTTTATCTCTTCAAAGACATCTCTAAACCATAGAGTGCATTCACAATCCCAGTCTAGACTATATGATCCAGATGAGAAGGGAGTGCTTACTTGTCCCTTTTCAGTGAGATGAATTGCATCATATACTTTTGCAACCTTCACAAAATCGAGGAATTTTATAAAAGGAATACCTGTATCAGTACAAGCAAAACCATTTTGATAGAGTTTTTTTAGATCCTCGCGAGAATTAATTGTATATACCTTTGCTGTATCTTTGGGATATAGAATGTAAAAATAGCAGGGTGGCTCTACCTTTCCAGGGCTTACAATAGCACACCATTCATACCATGCACTAGGATATTTCTCATTGGGAGTATAAGTAGAAGTCCATATCCCCCCATTTGGTTTTATAAAATTATCATTCTCAATAGGCCTGAATATAGGTCCTTCGGTTTTTTTAGTACAATAGAGTTGGGGTTTGAGTTCGGTCATTATTTCATCAGTTGTCTAACCGCATTTATTTTCAATATCTCTTCTTGTATTTCTTTTGGGAGATCCCGTATATCAATTAACTCTAAAACTCCATTTTTATATTGATGAACCTCTCCACAGTTTAAACAAATGGAGATATCACCATCTCTAAATTCAGCTTTTTCATCGGCAATACACATATGACCATCGAATTTATATCCACAGTTAGGGCAGTTCATTATCTCACATTTATCTTTTTTCTCTTTTCAATTAGTCTTATCTTTCTCCTGTTTTCCCTTATATTTATCAATAAAACCGGGAGGAAAAATACCATCATTCAAAGCTGCTTCTACCATATTTTTGATAACATACTCTGTATCGTTTGAACCAAGGAATTCTTTCGCATCTTCGATAACTGATTTTTCATGTTCATGTATCCACTCGGTTAACTTTTCTTTGACAAATTGCTGTCCTCTTTCCTCTACTACATCTTCCAAATAAAAATTCATACGATCATCATATTCATTTCCTGTATGCTCTTCACGATTAACCAAAGTACGATTATCAAAATCCAAATCATATAAAACTGTTTTTTCTTCCGTTGGATCACTACGACCATATTCTATAATTATTACTTTTTTTTCTCTATTCTCATCCTCAGAAGGAGCTGTAAATATATTATATCCAAGCCATGCTTCAGACACAAACCAGTATTTCTCTGGGTTTACATCCTGAATAATTTTACGCAAGGATTTATATGCGTCTTCTTTTTCCGTAGCATTTTCAAAAGGTGGCATATAATATATTCTATCAGGAGTAAAAAGCGCAGATGTAACAAACCCATCCCTTTTGAATACTTCTTTTACCTTTTCTTCCACAACAGATAAAGTTAACAAGGTATGATGCCTAACAACCATACCAGTCTTTAGCTTAACCTCACCAGCTTTCTCCATTTGTTCCCATATCTCGAAAATAATTTTGCATGCAAAAAAATTGCAGCTAGAACAATCTCCAGTACAAAAATTAATTTGCTGTATCATATTTTTTATGCTATCTAATGCTATCTTTTTTAGTTCTTCACCCAAGGATTGATGCCCTGTGTATACTCCTTGGACGGAGTTAAGTATTCCCTCTATACAATTACTAGATAATCGACACTTTACGCCAGTCGAGTTTATTTTACTAATCTTCAGTAACCCGAATTGCTCTAATCGTTTCAACTCTTCATCCATTTTATTTCACCTTTGTTTTTCAACAAATTCAGTAAAACCAGCTAGATCTCCTAAATGCTTCACTAATAACTCATTTATTTTTTCACAGCCTTTTACACTATTATCTGTAAACTCTAAAATATGCTTATCAGGAGTATTATATTCTGCAACCCAGGACAGCAACATGACTTCTTTGCCTTTCGCTTTCACAAAATGGGCAAGAAATCTATTGGTTTTTGTCTTAGCAGCCTTTTGGATGTCATCAGCATCAGTGATTGCAAGTGTACATTCATTCATTTTCAAATCATCGATTCCTAAAATGTTGCAGATCTCATCTATCTTCTCATCTGTTAATGGATTTAAGATATGCCCATCATCATCCAACTTTACTTTATACTCCATTTCAGCTGTTGTTTCAAATATCTTAAGCCCATAGTCATTTATCAACTTCTGCTTTTGAATGATTTTTTTTCTCTTGTCATGTTCTTCTTGTTGTTTTATTATATCATCTTTTTCCATTTATTTCACCTTATCTTTCTCCGGCAACATCGTTGTTTCAGTAACCTGTTCCCAGCTTTTTACTTCACTAGTTGAATATTCAAACACCTTGTTACACCCAGGGCATCGATGATAACCCGTTGCTGCTGTAATACCATCGGCATCACCATGCCTTCGGCACAAATTATACACTGATCGTATGTTGACAGGTGTTTGGCAATACGGACACTTCGCTTTCATTTCCCCTCCATTTACCTGCCACCTCTTAAACAGCTTTCACAAGTAAATATTGCACTACCATCTCGAAATCCTGTGACACAGTCGTATTCATCATAATGCCGTTTGCAGATGTGGCAGAAAGGCTTTGATTCCAAAAATGATCTATCGATAACGTTTATTCCTAATTCTCTTGCCAGTTTTACAATCAGATCATATCTGTCTTGAAGAAACTGTGTTGGCAATGGATCAATAACAAAAACCTGTTTTGGTATCCTAGGATCTTGAATAACTGCTTCTGCTGTAGTAATTTTTGTAAGTTCTTTTCTACCTGTCTTACAAAAATATCCAAGTCCCTTCATACCTATTATTCCACCAATACGTAATATTCGTATTGATTCCTTAATAGATTCTTGAGATTTTTTATCCATTTTCTCTCTCGTTAAAGATAATATATTTCCCAAATTCGTTCACTACTTCAATACACTTGTTTTCCATCAGCAAAGCAAGTACGCATTTTATAGTAAGAATAAGATCTTTCATGGTTTTGAAAGTCAACCCCTCTGTTAATTTTAATTGTTGTTCTGCCCTCGGCAATTCAACTTTGAGCCAATCTATTATACACAAATCTATCTCATGTAATTTTTCTTTTGGGAGTGTTAAGATTGCCTCATATATTTTTCTACTCATTTGACATAGATCCCTTGACGAAATAATAATATCGCCCACTGGGTCCTGACATACGAGCACCCCTTCCCTAAGAATGGTATTGTCCTCTAGCATTTTTCATTCCTCTGTCAATTCTAACATGTTTTTCACTCACTTTATCTTTCTAAAATCAATAACCCCTTCTTTGCTTGCATCAAGTAAAAAAAAGGAAACTAAAGTCCGAAAAATATCCTCCTCGTCAACGTTTTTAATGTTGTATTTCCTCAGATAGCCTTTAATATTTGTTTGTTCCATAATACACATTACAACAAAATCAATATAGACTATAATTAAGTTCTCTCTTGTTGGTGAAACGCCTTCCTGTTCGAAGAAATATTGAGAAAAACGCAGGATGTCTTCATTTCGGCAAACCTCTGTTTTCAAATTGTACGCTTTTTCAGATAAATAAAAACACTGATCACCATCCGAATCTACCCTCGTTCTAGCGAGGTCTATGTCTTCTCTTATTAACAATTTGAGAGAATTATCTAATTTTTCCCCAACGTTGTTCATTTTATTTTTCACCTCCTTTATTTCCTAAAACTACATCTTTCATATTATATGAACTGCACATGTCTACAAAGTCCATCATAATTGGCAGAGGAATAGGAAATCCTTGAACTATCTCTTTACCCCACATAACGTCAATTACTGATTTAAGATCGACAATCAAATCCTCATCGGGCATATAATAATCAAAAAAAATTCTGATAGCGATAAGTATTGCTGTAGTCTTTAGGCATCGGTTTACGTCTCTCAATTGAAGAAAAGGAGCATTCTCCATAAATACCATTTCAAATGGGTAATAGCGACAATCCCCAAACCGGACAGAGTGAATCTTGCATCTTTTATTTTCCTCTAGAAATGGACAAATTGACGTCCCTCCCTTATGCCATGGATGTTCTTGATCAATTATCTCAAATAGCAGAACCCGCCGGTTTGCCCATTCTTTGATCATTTGCTCTTGTTGCTCATTTGTAGTAGTAAGTTTTTCTATATTTTTTTTTCCATTGAAGGTCACGGCATATTCACCTTCTTGACATAGGTGAGTATATTTTTTCCTGAATTCTGATTTTGATATTTTTAAGTAATTACTTACGCTGCTTATTTCATTCCTATTTAACCTTATCATCATGTTTGTACAGCAATTGTAATTGCAAGTAAAACAGTCGCCACCTAGCCTATCTCCCAGTTTATTCAGTTTATCGTACAATAGCAATTTGTCTTCCCATGAGATTTGCTGATTATCAGATTTATTTACTGTTGTCATTTTTATTTATCTCTTCTACCTCATGGTTTTCCTCATATGATTCATCACTGTTCTCATACGTTTTAGTTGAATATCTTTCTCAACAGGCGGTGGAATATCATCAGGAAATGTAATGTTATAACGTTGGCTGATGGCTTGATATTGATCTCTAAAAAATTCAATACTTTTATTCAGCATTTTTGGACCTGGATTGAAGGGCATAAACCCAAAAATCCCTGTCTCTGATTCAGTATATGGTACGAACCATATGTCCCATTGTGGTTTATGAACAGCAACTTTCCATTTTTTTATGGTTGCTTCTGGATTTTTCAAAAATTCCTTGGTTAATTCTTCCATATCTCTTGTTTTTTCTTTTACGTTATTCATTGTTTCACCTTTTCTATTTCCTTTGACGAATTACTCCTGTCATTATTCAGTACCTTCTCTTATCTTTTTAACTATACCACTTACGGTCTCTCTTCCTTGAGAAAGAACCGGCTCTACTTTTGCTCCATTCTTTACCGTTTCAATCATTTCCTCAAACTTTCTTGTGAGATCTATGTTGATAATATCCGGATAAAGTTTTGCAAGTATGTCACAGATCTGTATCCCTTTTGAAGAAGTGTAGATGCCATCCTTGGTTTCGAATATATATGTCCTTGTAAGCTTAGTGAGAGTCTGTGTCCTCGTATCGACAGTTCCGAGATCAGTTTTGACCATCCACTCATAGACTTTTTGGGGATCTAGTCGCCTTGGTGGGGATGATTTCCCCTTGGATATGCTGTAGACAAAATCAAATTCATCTCCCTCGTTTAGATCTGGATTGTCATAGGCAAGTTCAATCTCTCCATTGATATTAACATAAGTTTTTATGACCGTGTATTCCTCTGGTGGGAGATGTGATTTTACAAATGCATCAGCGATAATGTTCCAAACAACCCCTTTTAGGTCCTTCTCAAAATATGCCTCAATCGGATAGATAGCCGGATGCACACCAACTTCCTTACCTTCCCTTGCTTCCTTCCCGATAGCCTTCTCTGCCAGTGGGATTACAGTAATCAGTCGTTTAAGGTACTTCTGCGTATCAACTCCGTGAACTTTGTACTGTTCAGATGTGGTACGAGGATAGCTGATGTATCCATCTTGATACAAATCCTGCAGTATAAAATCGATGACGTGTGCAGAAATACCCTGATTCAAGCACTCCTTTACAACATAATCCTTACTCGGAGGGAAAATCTTAATCTCATGGGTACTAGTAGTAATACGATCGATAAGACCAGAACCCAGTCTATCCGTAAACTTATTCGCATCGTCTTCAGTATCAGCTTTATAACTTATTATTGAAAAAATTTTGTTACTATTATAGACTCCATTCAGCGATATTACCCACTCATCTTTTGCTACGAATCTACCGATCTCCTTTTCCTTGGCCACGAGGATGTGCAATACAGGAGTCTGAACCCTACCAACTGGCGTCAGATAGTACCTACGAACCATTTCCTTCTTTTTTAGAAGTTCAGTGAGAGCCTTGCTGATGTTCATCCCAAAATACCAATCAAGACGATGTCTTACTTCTGCACAGAGAGCCATATTCATGTCAAAAGGGATTGTATTCTCAAAAGCAGTTTGTAATGCCTCTGATTCCAAACTGCTGAATTTCATTCGATGTACAGAATGTGGATCAATTCCGGCTTCTTTTAAAAGGTTATACGAAATTAATTGCCCTTCATTATCGTAATCTGTCCCAATGTAAATTTTATCGGCGTTCTTTAAGTGTTTAATCACTCTATTGAATTTGTCAATGGTCTTCTTCCGTATAGCCCATTTCAAATCAAAGTATGGGGGAATCCATTTTTGTTCCTTTGCTTTCAGCTCCAATAGATGACCTTCTGCTGGCACGGTTTTTACGTTAAGGACGTCTGTCATCTTTTTGGCAGCGATGGGTTTCTCAGCTAGGATAACGTCACTCATGTTGCACACTCCTGTCTATATCCATTTCTCTAATGCTATCTCTGAAATTCTTTCAAATTTAGGACTTGTACGTATCCCCAGTTTTTTGCATTCGTAATCAATGTAAAAGAGGACAATAGGTAACGGTAGATGATAATGGTTGGAATATCCACCATTGTGGATGTCATCCTTGACCTGTTGAGCATATTTCTGTGCATTTGGAGTATCTGCTTTTTCCACAAACTTTTGAAACCTTCGAAGAAAGTTTGTGGAAATGACACAGATGTTAACCTTTCGAATGTCGATGGTTTCCTTGTCGACAATGTTGAAGGGATACTGTTGACAAGCAGTGGGGCGAACAGAATGTACTGTACACATATGGGTTTTCTCATCATAAAAAGGACAAAGAGAAAAACCCACTTCCTCAGTAGCATTACCTACTTTTTCACCGGACATTTCCTCAATAGTATCGATAAGCCGAGTCCTCTGGTCATTTGATAGTTCAACGGAGTCAAGAGGATGTGTGTTGAACACTAAAACCCTTGAGTTTCGTTTTGCTTGTTTTTTCCCCATTGCACTGAGGGATTTAATTTCCCCTTCCTTGAAGAGGTTATTATATAATTTTGTGTATTTTCGCCTGAATTCTACTGGTTGCATTCTCAAGTACTTGGACATGGCTTTAATGTTCTCTCTATCTATATCCAGTATCATATTGGCACAGCAAATTTCTTTACAATTGCTGCAATTATCCCCATAATGTTGGGCAATTGTGAATAACTCTTCGTGCATTTTTTAGTCCTCCAAGTCTTTTTTCTTCCTGCTAAAGATGGGTCGTAACAGGATGTTTTTTCCAAGATCAACCATAAATCCCGTAATTTCCTTATCTTGCATTAGCCACTGGTCGAAGTACGTATAGGGAATGGTAATACCCCTGGATTTCCCCATTTTTATGATTTTTTTCCGGATTCTTTTCACCATGCTTAAAAATCATACAAAGGATTAATAAAGGTAACTGTATTATTCATAAAATACATATGGTCATACAATAACGATAGATAAAAATTATTTCAATTCTATTTTATCGATATTAATAAACCGATACACCCAAGGTTAAAAACCCGCTGATTAGCTATAATCTCATTTCACAATCTTTTTATCAATTAACAAACCTTTTCGTGCTAATATACGTCTCTTGGAATAAGAATTTGCTAAATCCTTCCGATCTGTCACATTGCTACGAACGATAACGATGGGATGTGGCATCATTACGACATCTGATAACATAAGATACAAGTGAAGGAAACAATCACCGATATTTTTTCCAATATGGTAATCGGCTATCAGTTCCAAAACCTCATCATCCCCCTTGGACGGGTAATATTCACTCTTCAGAAGTTTAGCTAATGAGAGATCCTTGCTAACAACAAGTCTCTTTTCCTCCTCGTTATCTGCAGGTATAGTTTCTCTAATCCATTCATTAATCTGTTTATCCCACTTACACAATCTATGGTCTAAGGGTACTTTATTTTCTAACCCAGAAGTAAAAATAGAAATCAACTGCTTATCCAAGAGAGGAGCCTTCATTTCGTTTAGTGTATCAATATAATTGGTAACAAGATGCAATATCCGTCCTATGTATAATTCATCTAATTTATCTGTAGCATCTTTCAATATAACCACTGCTTCTTTAATTTCTTCTCTACATTCTTTAAAATCATACAAAGGGAAGTTGCAGATGGTTACTGGACCAAATACTAAAATATTATGCATATCTCTTTGGAGAGGTGTGATATAGTCTTTTAATTCGTTTAATACATTGAGATCGTAATCGAATACCAGATCTTCATACACATACAAATGTTTTTTCAATCTCCACTTATATGCTAACCCTTTTTTCTCTGGTTTTTTTACTTCTACTTTTTTATCGTCCATCATAGAGTTTAGATATCGAGATATCGTCTCTTTTGTAGGAAAGTTTAATCCGTATTTATCCTGTCCAAGATCCACTATTTCTTGTATAGTATACCATGTTTCTTTAGGTCCTTCTAATATAAAATTAATCTTTTTTGTAGTCTCTCTCTTATCTAAATCATCACCCAATACACCAACCCTTGTTCTATTTTTTTTGTTAGCCATTTTTATCATCTACCTATTGTTATTGTATGACCATATGTATTTTATGAATAATACAGTTACCTTTATTAATCATTTGTACAGTTTATAATATTGCTATCGTGTATTCCCGAATGGTTCTTGGGAACGAAGAACGCCAAGAAGGGGCATACCGCCAGAATGGGTATAAAATGCATATATCTTCTGCAAGCCACGGCATATGTAAAATCCATATAAATCTTGCGGAACCAATTGGTGTATGAAGTCCATCTGAGATGTGTGAGCCAATAGAAGAGTGAAGCCCATTGAAAATCTGCGAGCCATGTAACATCTGAAGCCCATATAGAGAGTGCGAGCCAATGAAATGTTGAAGGCCAATAAAAAGATGCAAGCCATCGGGATACTGAAGCCCATTGTGATAGTGCGAGCCAATTTAGATTTGAAGCCCATGCCCAATATGCGAGCCATTTCAGATTTGAACCCCACTTGACATATGCGAGCCAGTAGGGTATTGACGCCCATGGGAAATGTGCGAGCCATTGATATTGTGAAGTCCAAAAAAGGTATGCGAAGCCACCGGGGTAAAATCCGGTGGTTTAACGATAAAAAAATAAGGAGAACTGAAAAATGGAAGAAAGCGATCATTGTTTAATAGTCAGACCGACAAAAAGTCAATACAAACGATTTATGGCCTATATGAATTCTGGAAGGTATAAACATAATTCAGAGTTGTTGAGAATTATCTTAAATATCGGCCTTGATAAGTTAGATGAAGAGGGTAAAAAATGATTCTCTTGTTAAATAAGGCATGGGCATCTGGCAGCGGTATGATTCAGGGGTGTAATCCCATCTCCGATTGTATGGTTGTTGGCCTAGAATGATAGTCATTCGTAACGTAAAAACCAGAGAGACACCTGGGAGTTAATGCAAGATTGAAAACCAAAAGGGAGTGATATGATATGTCAGATATAACAAAAATGTTAGGCAGGATAGTAGCAGGTGCCTACTATGATATGCAAGAAGTAAGAATAAGCACCAAAAATCGAATAAGAGACATCATAAGAAAAAAAGTAGAAGGAATAGATTTTGACGCTGTAGAAGAAAAAAAGGAAGACAGAGACTTCAAAAAGAAATATACAGACAAGCAACTTTTCAATCTGTGGAATGATTTACTTGAAAAGAAAGAAATCACCGAACATGAACATAGATATGTACAAATGTGCTGGGATCTGGCAGATGAATCGGAGAACATCGAAGACAAATATAAAAATAGGATGCTCGAGTATGTGTTACAAGAGAAAGTCTACACCGAGTTTCTGGAAAAAATCAGAGGCATCGGCCCTGTTATCAGTGCAAATTTGTTAAAAGAATTTGGCGATTGTTCACAATACCATACAACTTCCAGTTTATGGTGCCATACAGGCAATGATGTAACAGGAGATGGAAAAGCACCTAAACGACACAAGGATCAGAAGTTCAACCCGCGTCTGCTGACCTTTACATGGAAAATCAGTGATAATCTGATGAAACAAAACAAGGGAATCTATAGAAAATGTTACAACGATGCTAAAACAAGATATTTGAACAGAAAATACCCGGAAGGTGAATTAGAAGCCAAATACGGTAAACCATACAAAAAAGAGGATACCAAACTCATAAAAGGGCATGCACATAACATGGCACTCAGAGTAACGAGGAAGCTTTTCCTGGCCCATTATTATGGATGTGCTAGGGAAATGGCAGGATTAGATGTCAGAGAACCCTATGTGAAAGAGGCATTAGGACACAAAGACGTTACTACATGGAGAGATGCTGTAGACTGGGAAGGCAAATACAACTTCTAAATGATGTTAAAAATAGCCAAGAAAAGATTGAAACCCAAATAAAATGTGCGAGCCAATAAGGGGTTGAAGCCCAGATAATAAATGCGAGCCAATCTAAGAATGAAGCCCAGGGGGAATTTGCGAGCCATCGGGATACTGAAGCCCATCGTAATAGTGCGAGCCAGTTGATAACTGAAGCCCAAACCAAAAGTGCGAGCCATCTTGGATTTGAAGCCCACGAAGAAAATGCGAGCCATGTACAATTTGAAGCCCATTGGAAATATGCGAGCCATATAAAGATTGAAGCCCAGAGAAGAAATGCGAGCCAATGGGATATTGAAGCCCAAATACTATATGCGAGCCAGGAAAGGACTGAAGCCCATGATGTGAATGCGAGCCATGTAACATCCGAAGCCCATATAGAGAGTGCGAGCCATCGGGATACTGAAGCCCATTGTAATAGTGCGAGCCATAGGGAGTTTGAAGCCCAGGGTAGACATGCGAGCCACTGAGAGATTGAAGCCCATTGAAAAACTGCGAGCCAGGAAAAGATTGAAGCCCACTGACAAGCTGCGAGCCATTAGATGGTTGAAGCCCATTGGAAAAATGCGAGCCAGTTGAAAGTTGAAGCCCAATCGAGATATGCGAGCCACTCTAGATTTGAAGACCATGGAAAAGATGCGAGCCATGAAGAACATGAAGCCCATTTGCAACGTGCGAGCCATAGAAGCGTTGAAGCCCATGTCATAGATGCGAGCCAGTGAACTTATGACGCCCATGGGGTTTATGCGAGCCATAAAAACTTTGAAAACCATATCCAATATGCGAGCCAGTTGGAATGTGAAGCCCATCGAATATATGCGAGCCATTTGATGATTGAAGCCCAATAGGGAAATGCGAGCCAGTGGAAGGTTGAAGCCCATAAACAACGTGCGAGCCAGTTGATAATTGAAACCCATTTGAGATGTGCGAGCCATCACATAGGTGAAGCCCAAAGAAAGCGTGCGAGCCAATATAATGTTGAAGCCCAATAAAAAAATGCGAGCCAGTGAAAATGTGAAGCCCACTGACAAATTGCGAGCCACATAAAATGTGAAGCCCAAGGAGAAAATGCGAGCCAATGGAAGGTTGAAGCCCACAAACAATGTGCGAGCCAAGCAATGGATGAAGCCCATTCGATAATTGCGAACTATAGCAATGGCTGACTTCCAGAACCAATAAGTCAGCTATTGCTACAAACCATTATGAAGCAAGGAACCGTACATCTTTTATTCAAATTACTGATATTAGAAGGGACCCTTGAATGTATAAGACACCAAAAGAGAAACAGAGTAAAAACAAACGTGCTGAAGAGTTACTCGGTAGAAGACCCTCTGGAACGTCATTATTCTTTCCTGTGGAGCTCGGGTATGCTTGCCCGATATGTGGTACCAAAGCATTTGATACGGTGCTTCATTGGAGTGAATACAGAGATTTTTTGTGGTGTGATAACTGCAACCTGGATATCCCTTCTTGCTTGTGTAAAAAATATCCAAGCCCTCGTTTTAGAGGTGCCAGAGTTCTGTCAAAAAGAGACAGGGTAATTGAACAAACGAGGATTTTCCTTGACACTGTTGAAGATGTTAAAAAGGTAGCGAGGCCATCATATGAATGTCATTAATTTGAAAGGCAAAGGGACCGATTTTTGGAATAGAGTATTGAAGGAAACAGACAAATATGCTTATATTGGCAGATCTGTTTACTTTACTCCATTCCAACAATCGAAATGGCATAATCCATTTTCTGTAAAAAAACATGGTAGACAAAAGTCAATTGAATTATACAGAGAATATTTACAGGATAATCCGAAACTGCTTGGTTGTCTCCATGAGCTTGAGGGAAAAACATTGTGTTGTTGGTGTAAGCCAGAGGCGTGCCATGGTGATGTGTTAGTTGAATTGGTTGAAAAGTTGGATTTTGAGGTAAATAAAAAATGAACCGTGAAGATTGGAACAAACTGGATGATCTTCTAGCTCAGGAAGGATTCGGTGGGTACTATGATCTGGTCGAGTGTTTGAAGATGATAGCAGTCGATTTGATTGGGGATTTATCGCTCGATGACAAGACTATGAATGTTTGGAAAAATAAGGTCAATGATCTGAACACCATTCATAAGTCAGTGAGTTATCTCCAACTTTTAATGAGATTAAAAAGTAGTGGTGTTGATAATATGGAGGGATTAAAAAATGAGTGAATTGACACAATGTAATTATTGCTCTCTTCAACAATACGAGAGAGAAGCAAAAAAGAAAAACATGAAAGTTCATCTGATTACAAACAAACACGGTGGTATAGATGTTTATATTACACCGAAAAAGGAAAAACCAGACACTCGAACAGATCCAAAAACAGGCAACAATTTATCTCCATACTGGCGTTCTTGGTTTATGGAATTAAGCGACCATTGTGTTTGTTGAGTAAAAAAAAGTAGGGGGGGCTTCATGTTGACGAATTAGTTGAGTCAACTTTTCCCATTGATAGGATATGGCGATATAAATGGAAATACCGAACGCGGATGAAGTAAGGAAAAACATGAAGAAGATAGGCGGATATGCACTTCCTTCCGGTGGCCGATATGGCGCATATTCCGACGGCAAGGTTCTTGTTGCGATACATGAGGATGATGATGAGATCGTCTCTATATTTGATAGGGTAAAGGGAAAGTTTGTCTATATGAGTAAGAATACTATGAGAGGTTGGAAGTTGTTTGGAGAAATGGTAAAAAGGAGCGGATTGTAATGGGAGAAGAGGCTCGATTGAAATGGAGATTTTATTGATGGAATTCGGTGAAAATTTCACGGAGGGGTTGTCGAAGATATTTTTTGATGGAGTATGAAAATTCATCTAATTCGGATAAAACTCTTAGAGTTTGGTCTAATGGAAGCATTTATAGGATAGGAGGCAATTTGAAATATTAGATCAACAGGAAGTAGTCAACTATGTTCAATGGAGGAAAAATCTATGGTAGGAAAAACAACAGAAGAAAGGACAGATGAAAACGTAGTATATGTTGGAAAGAAACCGCCAATGAGTTATGTGCTTGCAGTAATAACAGAGTTCAGTGGTGGTTCAGACGAGGTTGTAATAAAGGCTAGGGGCAGAGCTATAAGTAGAGCGGTGGATACTGCAGAAATTGTGAGAAACAGGTTTGTTACAGATGCAGAAGTAAAAGAGATAAAAATCAGTACTGAAAATCTCACCAATGAAGAAGGTAGAACATCTAACGTATCTTCTATTGAAATATTTTTAGTTAAGAAGAAAAGCAAATAGAACGATGGGTCTACAGTGCAATCTCTATATCCAGTTTCCTTACCAGTTCTTTGTACCTGTTTCGAATGGTTACCTCGGTGACGCCTGCTACATCCGCTATCTCCCTTTGTGTTCTCCGTTCCCCACAAAGAATAGATGCTATGTAGAGAGATGCTGCTGTACTTCCTACAGGGCTTCTACCACTAATCAAGGATTTTTCCGTTGCTAATTTCAATATTTCCATAGCTTTTGCTTTAACCTCGGTACCGAGCTTTAATTCACTGCAAAACCGTGAAATATAATCCCCAGGTGACGTAGGCAGAAGCTTCAATCTGATTTTCTTGGTGACGAACCGATAGTTTCTCCCAATATCCTTTCTTGATATACCTGCTACACTACTTATCTCATCAAGGGTCCTTGGCACATGACACTGTCTGCATGCAGCGTACAAAGCTGCGGCAGCAACACCTTCTATACTTCGACCACGTACCAAATTCTTCAACGCTGCTTTCCGGTAAATCATCGCAGCGGTTTCACGGACTGATCTTGGAAGCCCCATACTTGAAGCTATCCGATCGAGATAGGAAAGCGCACGAGCAAGGTTTCTCTCCGTTGAATTTGCTATGCGTATTCGACGCTGCCATTTCCGAAGTCTATATAATTGCCCACGATTTCTTGGAGATATCATTTTCCCATAGGAATCTTTGTTAGCCCAATCTATATCCGTAGTTAATCCCTTATCGTGAATCGTAAGGGTCATCGGAGCACCAACACGTACCCTTTTTTCTCTTTGATCACTGTCAAATGCCCGCCATTCAGGCCCATGATCGATAAAATCTTCATCTATCACAAGCCCACACTCATTGCAGACAAGTTCACCCCTGTTATAGTCTCTAGATAAACGTGTATTACCGCATTCAGGACATTGAACGACTTCATCAATACCTTGTTTTTCTTTTTTAACTAAGCAAGTCATCTTTATCAAACCATATCAGAGTAATATTTGCTAATACTATATATAAGAGTATTGTGTCAAAATGTCAAAATGTAATTTTTTCAGGAAAGTGTTATAAACTTAAAAGTAAACACTACCTATTAGTGGTAAGATGAAAACAAAAATGTGGGCATTAATCTTGATAGGTGTTCTGCTGATGTCAGGTATATTTGCAGGAGCAGTAATAGCTAAGCAATCTAACGGGAGAGGACCTGTAGCCAAGGGGGGTAATGGGCAAGCGGGAAACTCTCATATTGCACATCTATTTCTCGTTGAGAAAGATCCAGATACATGGGAGGTTGTCAGAAACGGTTCATGGGGTAGAATGAAATATATTCTTGAAGGCCCTGAATTTGACTTTGTATTCAACGGGCGTAGACTAGAGCCAAGTGAGAATTACACGTTGATTTATTATCCTGATCCCTGGCCAGGAAATAACTTGATTTGTTTAGGAAATGCCACCACAAATGAAAATGGTAAAATCCATATCAAGGGTTCTGTAAATACTAGTGATCTCCCACGTGAATTCGATGAAAACTTTCTAGATGGTGCTAAGATTTGGCTTGTTTTATCTATTGACGTGGATAACGACAGTGACATACCACATATGGTAGGATGGAACCCAACAGAATATCTCTTTGAATACGACTTGCTTAATTACATTTATAACGCTATAAGAAACCGCTCTTGGCACAGATTTCGATAAAGTTTTTCTGAAACCTAAAACCACTAGCCAAAGCCTATCAATTCTCTTTTCTTTTTCTTTAAATGTTCTTGCCCACAATCAGAGCAAAGGACACCGGTACCAGGTAATATAAAATAAG
>JAUXAU010000121.1 GCA_030619765.1 Thermoplasmatota archaeon | reverse complement strand
CAGGATAAAGCATTGAAGGACATAGAACCATTCAGTTATTCAATATTTGACAAGAGACAAAAGACATTAGCTGACTTCCCTGTCAGCTAATGTAGATCTCCGTTTTGAAGAAACGGAGTCTTAACGGTTATTGATAATAATTAAATAGTCTAATAAAAAGAAAACATTTTTCAATAAACTTACTATTACACCACCAAGTGAGACGTGGGGAACTTAGTAAATTTTTTAACCCTATAATGAGAGAGATTTAATATGTCGAGAAAAGTATGTATTGTGGGAGGAGCTACTACACCATTTGATTATGGCCCAACTGGTTTTGAAAGTATAGAGGGTGGAGCAGCAGAATGTATAAGGGAAACACGAAAAGACATACCAGAGTTTTCTATGAGAGACATTGACTTGATGATTTATTCTCATTTCTCTGTGCATTTTGGACATCAACTCTGTTCTGAATGGATTATCCATGATCATCTTGGATTGGTAGGAGTTCCACATTATCGTGTTGAAAACGGTGGCAATACTGGTGGATCAGCATTGTACGCCGCAGCTCTAGCAGTAATGTCCGGTCATCATGATGTTGTTGGTGTTGTTGGCTGGGAGACCATGGATTCTGTATCACAGTCACAGGGCAGTGAATTTATTGCAATGGCGTCTGATATAAGATACGAACTTATGGTGGGTGGTATCTACCCCATTTATTATGCTGCAATGGCGAACAAATGGATGAAAGACAATAATGTGACCGAAGAGGATGTCGCAACGATTAGTGCGAAAAACAGGAATAATGCTATGGACAATCCTAAGGCTCAGTGGTATCGAAACGAACACAAATATATAACCGTGGAGGATGTAATGAACTCTCGTCTTATTTCTTATCCAATTAAGAAATATGATTGTTGTCTTATGTCTCGGGGGGTAGCCTTTGTTCTCGTCTGTTCAGAAGAATATGCTAAAAAGGTTAATCCTGACGGATATGTTACCATCGATGGTATGGGGCTGTCCAGTTGTACTATCCGTGCTGGGGACCGGTTAAACTTTCCTGGATGGACTGAGCGTTATGGCCCGGGATATCCTGAAATGACTGAATTTGGTGCATGCAGGAACGCGGCAGATCGGGCATATAAAATGGCGGGTATCGAGAACCCGCTGAAAGAAATTGACTTCGGAGAAATCCATGATGCGTTCTCCACTTCAGAAGCTCAGATATATAAGGCGCTGTATCTCACCGACGAAAACAATATTGCTCAATTCTTACGTGATAAAACTACTCATATGTATGGAGAGATACCCATGAACCCTGGTGGTGGATTAATGGGTTATGGCCATCCCGTTGGTGCCACTGGTCTTATGAGCATGATAGAATGTTTCTACCAGTTATCAGGTATGATTCCAAAGAAACACCTTAGTAAAAAAACTGAGGTGCCAGACCCAGAATGTGGGATAGTAAACAGCCATGCTGGTACAGGAACTAGCATCTCTAACTTTATAATCAGGAGGGTTTAAAATGAATGAGACAGTAGTTTTAAAGAAAAAGGAGGGAATTGTTAAAAAACCTATTTTTACTGAAAAAAAATCTTACAGACCTGTTAATGTTAAAGAGACCGGACTTGCTTTTATTGGTCATGAAATCTCCGACGATGGAAACGCGATGAATCAATTCCTTCATTATGACCAGCTCTATACGATTAGACATGGATGGAACAGCAAATTTTTCATAGGATTACTCGAAGGTAAGATTTGGGGAACAAGATGCCCCAAATGTGGCGATACTTGGGTACCCGTAAGGACACATTGTTGGAATCTTGATTGTAATCTCGAAAAAACTGAATGGGTTGAAATGCCGCTCAATGCTAAAGTACACACATGGACTATTGCAGGATGGAGCGGAAGATCTTCTTTGAAACGATTACCGATCATACTAGTCTATGCAGTCATTGGAGAAAGTAAAGTAGCCATTGCAAATGAGCTCCATGGTGTAAAACCATGGAATGTTGAGTTCGACATGCCGTTAAAGATTGTGTTTAAACCTAAAGAAGATCGAATTGGTGTAGTTACAGATTTCCATTTTGAACCTGCGGATGGTTGGGAATCATCCCCAACAAACAAAGAAAAGGAGCGCATAAAAGAGCTTGTTGAACCTGTTTACAGATGGGTTAAAACCCTTGAATAATATTATCTTTGTACTGAAGGTTTCTCAAGCAGACTAATTTTCACATGTTTATTCATTTTCCTTCAGATTAAATATCTTTTTTATCTATCCTACCTAATGCAAAAAATACAATTTATTATCCTTAAATGTCTAAAAGCTATAAATCGAAATTATTATATAGCATTACTTCAATATTACTTTAACATAAAATATATAGGGGGAAAACATGAAAAGAAATTATATATTTAAGGAAGCTGGCATTTTGTTGGTTGTAGCAACATTGATTCTGACGACCGTAGCTGCAACGGCAAATACACAAACAACAGTAAAAGTAAAAGATCCTATAATAGAATCATTTGATACCTTTACCGAAGGTTTTGAAGGCGGTGTTGTGCCACCAGCTGGCTGGTTAAATATTGATTATGATGGAGATGGCTTTCTATGGACAATTATAGAGCCACCAGGCTTTCCACCACATTCTGGCGATTATTCCGCAGGAAGCGAATCTTGGGATGCAGTGCAGCAAGTACCTTTAACACCAGATAACTGGTTGATTACTACACCTATGATAGCATCTGGGACTACAGAACTTTCATACTGGGTTGCGGCACAAGATCCACTCTGGGCTGAGGAACACATCGAAGTTTGGATTTCTACTACTGGTACAACAGTCCCTGATGATTTTACAGATCAAGTAGATGACTACACTTGCCCAGCGGGTTCATCGGACTGGTTTGAGAGAGTAATTGATTTGTCCTCTTATGATGGAGAAAACATTTATATTGCATTCCGGCACTGCGATTGTACCGATTGGTTCTGGATAAAAATTGATGATGTTACCGTGACTAATGTTGAGTTTGGAGAACCACTTGTAGCGGATGCCGATGGACCATATGAAGCCGATGAGGGTGAACCTATACAATTCCAAGGAGATGCATCTGGTGGGGTACCACCATATTCGTTCCATTGGGATTTCGGCAATAGTGATACATCAGATGAAGAAGATCCAATCTACACCTATGATGATCCAGGGGTATACCAAGTAATACTTACTGTTATAGATGACGAAAATAACACAGATGATGACGCTACCACTGCAACAATAAATGAAATACCATGCTGTTTTGAGTATGAGATACTACCAGGATTTGGAATCGGTCTTAGAGCAGAAGTCACCGAAATTTGTGAAGAAAATCAAGCAGGGGTACCTTGGGAATTCAAGATAACTGGAGGTCTAATAGTAATTCCAATAAGTCCACTTAGTGGTACAGCTGATTTTACAGCTGGTGAAACAAAGATCATAAAAGCGCCATTAGTTCTAGGAATTGGCAATATTGCAATAACATTTACCATAGACGATTGTGAACCTAGAGAAGTTAACGCTCTTATAATTGGACCCTTTGTAATCGTAAGGTAGTAGACAACTACTCCTTCTCTCTTTTTCTTTTTAATTCAGTAAAATTTAAAAGAATTTTTCTCACTCTATTATTGCAGGATTTTTCACTACATTATTTTTTCATCAGAACCACTGGCAGTTAACAAATCTTGAAGAGCTTTACTATACTTCTTAGGTTTTGCATCAAGGAGGTTTTTTGCATACTCCTTTAAAAATTTCCCATACTCAATCTCTTCTTTCGAATACTGCCATTTTGTATCTTCACCTTTCTTAAAGGTCAGTAAAAACGCATAGGCAAGTGACCTGCCTTTTGGATTGTCTAGTCTTTTCTTTATTTCACCAAGAGCTTTCTTTTTTCCAAATGTTTTGTATGTTTTTGCTATGTTATCTGCAAAATTTGCAAGCGGTGGTAACGAATCATATTGAGGAAGTTGTGATAATATTTCCTGTCGATTTCTATACTCAAAAACCATTGTTAAAATATTAGATGGAGTATCATCAAGGTTGAACAAAGAATCAGCCATGTTTTCATCATCAATTACCGAACAAATAAACTCCTTGCCATTTTGATCCCAGTACATTTCTAAGATCTTATTTGAATTTACCTCAGATACAACTAACGGCTCCTCGATTTTTTCCAATATAAACTCAAGTGCTAACTTTTCGTATTTATTGGGTTTTAATGCATCTACAAATCCTTGTACATCAGAACCGTAAGATACGCCATTTAAAACCAAGATTTTTTCTTCCGATTGTTTAACTGTTTCCTCTTGATTCTTAACGTTTTTATTTATAAAATCATAATCTGTCAATTTTCCTGAGAGATAGTCTTGCAGATATTTAGTCTCATGTTTAAGACTAGGGTCTTTATGTTTCACTGCTTGCGCCACTACATCAACTTCAAAATCATCAGACAAATCTGGTACTAACATATATTTTGAGATGTTAAACATAGTGTTTTTTGTAGATTTTGCGCAGTCCTCACAAATGGCAATTATCATACCAGTGGACTTCCAGTTTATTCTTAAATAATATTTCTTGAGAAAATCCTTATTTTTTGCTTTCTCAGGATTAACATGATTACAGAAAACCACATTATTTTTGAATGAAAAGCCAATTTTATTTGCTATGAAATCAATAAATTCTTTAGGGGGACTAGCTTTTACACCTGTACATACAAATCCCTTGTTCCATGAATACACGTACAGTCCTTTCTTAAAAGCCAAATCCTTTATTCCAAGTAACCTCAATATAGGATCATCAAAACGCTGTACGGCAATCAACTTTTCTTTCTCTGCCTTTCCCCTTTGAGCATAGGTAATATCTCCCATTGAAAACTTTACAACCCCAAGATAAGGAGCTTTACCAGATATTGCAAGTGATAATGTCCCTGCAAAAGCGCCCTCCAAACCTTTTTTGTTGGATAGTTTTTCAAGTTTATCTGCATCATCTTTAAATCGGCTTATTTTTTCTAATCGTTTTCTTATTTTTATAAAATATTTTTTACAACTATCCTCTGTACATTCTGGTAAAATAATAAATGGGTCATCTCGTAGTTTTTTGGCATTTTCTATCAAGTTTTTTTCTTGAGATTTTGTTGCTGTTCTTGCAAAGGTTCTTACCCTTCTCATTTTTTTTACCATCTGGCTATTCGATAAATGAAAGGTATTAAAGTATATTGCGGTAGCTTAGACTATTCGGCTCAACAGATATAAAAACAGGTTTTACAATACGAATTAAAATTCATAGTATATAAAATTAACCCACATATCGGTTTTTCACAAAAATTAGGTATTTTTGGTGTAGATTGGTGTTTCGCACAATAAATAATTTTCAACGGAATTTTCATCTATTATACTGATTCTCTATATAAGATGAATATCTCCACCTGAAAATTTTTAAGTAATTAGTTGTTAATGATGGTTTCGATTCAATGACTCCACTTTGAAAAAGTGAAGTCTCTAAACATTGAATCGAGTGGAGTGAAATCTCCAATTTCCTAAACGTTGGATTGTCGACCCAATCACAGTAAAAGAACAACGCAAGATAGAA
>JAUXAU010000037.1 GCA_030619765.1 Thermoplasmatota archaeon | reverse complement strand
AACAGGATAAAGCATTGAAGGACATAGAACCATTCAGTTATTCAATATTTGACAAGAGACAAAAGACATTAGCTGACTTCCCTGTCAGCTAATGTAGATCTCCGTTTTGAAGAAACGGAGTCTTAACGGTTATTGATAATTATATTAATTAAAAAATAGAAGTAAGATTCTCCTTATAGCAATTTATCGGTATCTTATGTTGATATTCTTTTTACCCATTAATTAAACGATACTTTATGATACCTGTTCATGTCCCCTCTAAGCAATTTTTGTATGTTTTTAGCATATTCTTTAGAGAGCATGCTATGGTAACTGGACCTACGCCGCCAGGTACTGGTGTAATTCTCCCCGCTTTTTCTTTTACTTCGTTAAAATCGACATCTCCACAGATTCCTTCATTAGTTTTTACGATTCCAACATCAATTACAAATGCATTTTCTTTTACAATGTCTTTAGTTATTAACTTTGGTATCCCTGCTGCAGTAATAAGAATGTCAGCTTTTGAAGTATACTGTTTTATTTCTTTTGTAAAAACATGGCATACAGCCACCGTAGCATTTCTGTTAAGAAGAAGAGCAGTCAATGGTTTTCCCACTATATTACTATGATTAATAATAACCACGTCTTTCCCTTTGAGATCCACGTTTTCATGTTCTAAAATTGTCAATACAGAAAGTGGCGTGCAAGGTATAATATGTTCATCACCTGAAAGTGTTCTACCCATGTTATACGGATTAAGCCCTTCGACATCTTTTTTAGGGTGTATAACGCTCATAAGTTTGTCTTGAGAGATTTGATTGGGAACTGGATATTGTATTAAAATTCCATGAATATTAACATTACTGTTCAGTTCATTTATTGCGTTAATAACCTTGTCTTCAGAGATGTTTTTCTCAAATTCTAAATGGTTAGAATTAATACCTACTTCTTTACAGGCATTATCTCTTAATTTCAAATATAGCTCTGATGAGGGATCTTTACCTATTTTAATGGTAGTAATTGTTGGTACAACCTTGTGTTTTGATTTTAACTTAGTAACTTCTTCAAAAATTTTTTTACGAATCTCCTTTGCTATTTCTCTGCCGTTTATAATTTTTGCAGTCATCCAAATCGAAAATGAAATTTATATTAGATTATTAAGACTTGGGTTTTGTACCGATTGCATAAAACTGTGGAAAAAAATTCAGTTGAACACCTTCATCAAGTGATTTCAAATACTCGTATTCCCATTCATCAATCTCTTCCTCAGAAAGTCCCGCATCTTTCAATACCTTTATGTAAAAATCCCTGGAATGCAAATAGTAATGTTTATCTTCTTCACAAGACCATATTCTATTATTTCCAATACCAATATTTGTTTCTAGCCCTGCTGATATAAAAAATGCCCGTAGTTTTCTGCCAATGTGAGGATCCCCACCTTTTTTTCTGATTGCTTCACCGGCAAACAGCGGATCTACTTTTGGATTTTCCGGCCAGTGAATCTTTCCACCATAATCAGGTTCTAATGAGGCCAAGACTTTTCCTTTAGGTTTGGTAACACGTGCCATCTCGTTTACTACTTTTTTAGGGTCATCGGCCCACATTAAAAGTAGATTACAGGTTACTATATCAAATGAATTATTTTTGAAAGGCAATTGTTCTGCATTTCCAATGCATAATTTTGTGTTTGAATAATCTTTGAGAATCTTTTTTGCTACATCTATTAAGCCACATGAACCGTCAATCCCTATGACCCATCCCTTTGTTAAACGAGCAATATCTCTTGTTACAAATCCCGAACCGCATCCAACATCCAATACAAATTTGGCATCTTTGAGTCCTACTTCCAAATAGAGCGGTAATCTTTCCTCAGCGGTTTCCAATGCTTGCAAATCAAGTTTTTTAATAAAATCATCGAGTTCTTCTTCTGATCTTTTATGAAATTTACTACCCTTTGTATTTTTCATCATTAATCATATATACACTTTTGATTAAAATATTTGTAGTTTGAGGGAATTATCAGTTTTACATTTTATTTAAACTAAATCTACAAATTCTAATGTTTTTTCTTTTTCAATTCCAAAGTATCTTTGTACTTTCCAACGAAAACATAGCCACCCTCAGTTTTTTTAATCAAACCTTCTTTTAACATAAGATCAAAGAGTTTGTCAGGAATTTTCACATTTTTTTCTTTATCTTTGTTTATTTTTAATTTGTATTTATCGTTGAGGTCATCAAAAAGATATTCCAGCTCCATATCATACATCACATCTACTCTGTGCATATTTTTCTCTCCTCTTCTACATATCATTGACACACAATGACACGTTACATTTTAGCATTGACGATATATAAAACTATATGATTGCTAACTGCACGTTATTTACCCATTTTATTGACGTGTCATCGCCTTTTTTTCTACTATTTAAATATATCTCTCTTTTCATGCTAACCCTTAGCACCCACTATTTTGTAAATCATGCTATATAAACTCATGGTGCTAAAATGTCAAAATGAAAAAACCCACATATCGTGATAATGATTAACAACTAACGATTAACACGGTATATCGCTTCCATTCTGATTACATATATTTATCATTTTCGTCCCACATTGGCATCTCTTTTAATTCATCTTTAATTTGCTGTTCTGTTTTATGTTTTGGTAAATGTGAAATAGATCTAGCGATAATCAACAAAGCCATGAAAAGTCCAATTAATGTCTGAATAGAAATTATAAACATTCCTTGCCATTGTGTAGGAGTAACATCTCCATATCCTAAAGTGGTCATTGTTACTAGACTAAAATATGAAGAACCACTAATAGAATTAAGCGAAAAATTATTGTTTACAGTAAAAAAATCGGTAAAATTCCGATAGAATAAAGCAAAAAAGAAAAGTATTTCTAAATAATTAATTAATAAAAGTATGATTAGTCTTGGAACGCTTGTTATACTATATTTTTTTATTATTTTGAAATAACATGGCAGAAAAAGTACCCATATTTGATAAATTATGATTGAAGAAATACGACAAATTGCAAATCCTATAAAGATCCATTCCCACCATTGTACTTGGGGACCATTTGAAACTAATACGAAAACAAATGCAAGTATTAGACTTATTACGACACCAGCGTTTATTACAATATGATCATCTTTTTTTTTTATCTTAAATTTTTTAATTAATAAAATTAGCAAGGATTTACTGCAAAGCCAAATAATAATATTAAACCATTTACTATCACAATATTTCGTCATTTTTCCTCCTCCAAATCTATAATTTAATAACTTCTCCTTATTTAAAAACCTTTACTCCCCTACAATATGCACGTTACTCCTAGTGTTTGCATCGAAAACCCTAGTTCCTAAGCAATATATAACAGGGGGGGGGGATATCGTAAAAGCTGTCAAAAATGAGAATACCGTCATAAATGAAGACGTCTAGATACTTATCATCGATGAATTGACGGCAAAACAAATAAGGATCCTGCAACCATGGACGATAAAATGACGGTAAAAAGGGCCCTGGCCGGCAGCTGCAGATCTTGATTTTACCGTCATTATGCAATGGACCAAGATCTAGACGTCTATTGTTTTGACGGCGTTTGATTTAAAAATACAATGAACTGATAAAGATTAGTGATTAATGAAAAAGCTAAATGTTACTTATTTAATGATCTTTCTAGCCCTCATTCTCAAGATTTTGTCAAGATCGGGATTATTTATTTCTCTACGTTTATCATTAAAATTAACTCTTAACAACTTCAAGGCTAGCTTTCCTGCTTCTTCTTGTTTAACAGGGGGATATAGATATAAGAGTTTGTTCAATATCAAAAAGAAGACAGTCTGGTAATATTTTGACCACTCTATCAAACTATCTTTATCGAACTCAACCTTTGATAAACAACTTTTTATTTCAAAATTCTCATATTCAATTGCCTTTCCAGTTGGCGTCTTCATTATGGTATGCACAAAGCGAGATAACTCTTTATACAAATCCTTCCATCTTTTATTTTCCTCCCTGGAAATTGTTCTGCCGAGGAGAATAACATTCCTGATATATGCACTTCCTGGTTTAAAATCACCAGTAAGCCAACGATCGAATTCCTTTTTTAAGTCCTTATAATCATCCTTGTTTCTGGAAAAACTAGAATATTTTGTAGAGAAGTACATTCCATATAAGAAATTTTCAAAAACACATCTTTGGATAAGAATTGCTTGTCTATAGCGCCCAGACATTGCCAGATAAAAACTTGCTTTCATATCCCTAACCAATTCTTTACTAATAATAGCGAGATAATCATTAGGTAATAATTCGTTCAGAGTTTCAATGATATAACAAGAACATTCTAGTAATATACCATTAGGACAGATATAATAATTCAATTCCCCATCTAACAATTTTTTATGATTCAATTGTTTGTATATATAAAGTTCACCTCCCACTGATTCAGCTTCATCATCTTTATGACAGAAAAGATTGATACAATCAATTTCATCACAACATGCACAGGAATCCGTTAGATCTGTTTTTTTTATCATTTTTCCCCCTTAATTATAATTTTACAACATCTATTTCTTTATAAACCCTATTTTGCCGTCATTTTATCGTCCATGGTTGCAGGATCCTTATTTGTTTTGCCGTCAATTCAATGACGTCTAGATCTCGGCCATGGATCATTTTACCGTCATTCTCACTATTTTTAATTTTCTCTCTTGTTGGAAAATGCCTTAAAAGGGTGTTTTTCTACTGTTACTCCCATAGATATGGCGATATCTGAACTTCCGCATGCTGGACAGCGATCTTTTCTGCTATCTGGATCAAACTTAGGATAATCAAAAAGAAAACCACAGTCATTACATCTCCAAAGGTTATTTGCCTCTCCCATATTTCAGTTAAAAAACTTCTATCTCTTTAAAAATATATCCTACAACCATACTTTTACCCTATTACATGGGGAGTTACGGTTGAAAAGTGCATTCTAGAGCATTTTTGACACTAATTCAACAGAAGGAAAATAGAGTAAAAACAAAAAATTATATCCGTGTGTTTTACATCTCAGAAATGAATGGTTGTTTATCTATCTGAGGAAGAGATAATAGAAATAAACCGACTCTCTGTTGAAAAAGCAGAAGAAAAACATGAAGTACTAAGAATTGATGATATTAGATTTCTTCTAAAATTTACTGAAGAAACTTTTGATGAAGATTCTTTCAGGATTAGTTTAGCATATTGTGTTTCAATAATATTATTACATCCATTTCTTAATGGAAATCATAGAACATCAATTATTTGCTCAGAACATTTTCTATTAAAGAATGACTTTACGTCTTTTTCAACCCCTAAAAGTGACATTGAATTAGAAAAAAATAGATTAGAATATGAAGAGAAACATAATTTAGAACGTGTTTTTTTCTACATTACTTGTATTGAAAACGAAGGGGAAAAAATAAAGGAAATAATTAAAATTATGGACTCAAAATATGGAGCGCTTATTGAAAACTGGTTGAAAGAAAATTATAGGTAGGACTAACTTAATGGTGTGTTGCACAGTAGAATATCATCTCTTCTTTGCTGTCTATAAGAGATTTTAAGTCTGTTTTTTCTTTTTCCGTCATTTTTCTTACCTACACTGTATATTTATAGCACTATCTAGTATATAATACTTACGACATTCTCGCATAAAGGAGACGCCCTGTAGCATCTCATATACTCCCTCATGCATACTCTTTTTTCCAATCTCTTTTTTTACCAACTCCTCACCAATAATCAGAATAACCTATTGCTTTATAACCCTACTTTTACTCCTGAACCCCTATGTTTGCATCGAAAACATACATTCCTAAGCATTATGATAGATATTCAACAGGAGGGGAATTAATGTTTTTTACATTTTGCAAAAAAATGGAAGGAAGGGATAAAACATGGGGATTAGATATGAACGATTTCGATATGAAACCCTTCCTCCGTTCCAACGTATAATCATATACTTAAAGGTTATTTAAATTTTACTATACAAATATATATGTAACATCTGTAACAATAATATTTGCATTCAGGATGGATAATGGGGGGAGGAAGGGATGATAAAGGGGTCAAAAGGAGGAATGGAAGAATAATTTCTTTTCCAAAAGGTTTGACCCCCTCTAGTGAGTGGTATCGTCTTTTTGGTTAATAAAGATAACCTATTCGGCAATTAACGAATCGCTATACGTCAATATACTTAAAAATGAGTAGCTATCTCAATTTTAAGTAGCAATGTACAAAAATGTACATTAATGTTGATTTTAAACACGTTTTAAGCCACGTTAAGCCAAACGAAGGGTATTGCCTTGGCAGTCGAAAGAAAATGCGTTAGAAGGTTATTTCTGCTTTTTAGATTTCATTTCAGTAAATATGCTATTATTCAACACCGATTTTCTGTTTTATTTGGGTCAATAACTCATCTATTACCTTAAAAATATCTTCTTTCGTTTTATGAAGGCTCTTGTATTCTTTTGTTTTCTTAAATTTATCTGAAAAGTGATCAAAGAAATCCTTCAACGATTTGAAATCCAGATCTAAAGCATTTTTAATATTTTCAAACTTCCTATTAAGAAATGATCTACTTTCTAACTTTTCACGAAGAATCTGCGATAGAATTCCCCATCCCTGATCCAGAAGATGTCCCTTATTGAAATTATATACCTTTTCCAGCTCATAAATCTCGTCCTTTGTTTTGCCTTTCTCTTCCATTTTCTTCTTCGATTCTAAAAACTTCTCAATGACACTAGTTATTTTTTTCAATGCGTTTTTAATATCAGCATTAAATCTTGTTAAATCATCTTCATAAAATTTCCTGACAGATTCTCTTAATTCTTCAGGTATTAGCCAGGCTAAATCATTCTTATTTATTTTGTTCCATGTTTCATTTCGTAGCAAATCTAGGTTTTTACATTTCCTCTTATTAGATTCGAATTCAGTACGTAGGGGCGCATAAATTTCTTTGATATCTTCTCTACTCCAGGATCTCCTTTGGACCTTTAACATAACAAAATAAGTTGCTATTGCACCTATGATTGCACCAAATACACCACTTATGAAACTTAGTAGTCCGAAGATCTCATTACTCATGCTTTATACTCTTGATCAATTCGTTTCGTTATATAAATAGATACTGGGATATGAAGCCCTTTTTCTTTTTTACATCTCAGTAATGGTACTAGATCCATTCAAATTCAATAAGAGGCATTTTCAGCTTACCGGCTACAACACGGTTCCAATGATACTTCCAAAAAGGCTTCAAAGCATCGATCAATTCATCAACTGAATCAAAACCTTCCCTTCTGATAATCTCAGGGTTAAACAAATCCTGATATCTGATTAAACGGATATCTTTGATAACTGCAAAACCAATACGTTTCCTCTCATATTTCACTTCTATCTTTTTATCAATTATTAGACCGAACCGTTGAATATAGGTTTTTCCTCTTATGGTTGCGGTCACCTGTTTCTGTTTCAACGGTTTTTCTAAACGTTCAACAGTAAAATTAATAGGTACGCTTGTTTCTTTCAAACTAAAAAACCTTCTTATTTCACCTTCAACTTTCCTTGGATATCCTGTGCTCTATCAACTATAACACTGTTACATGGCTTACAATACCAATCCTCCCCATCATGATAAACACGAAGGATCATATCTTTCTCATCAAATAGCTTATTGCACCGAGCACAATAATGCCGCATCATTTTACCTTACTGCAATTTTCTTTTTTTCATTTCAGTTGTAACAGTAAGTTCCTTTAAAGCTGTAGCTACTGCATGTCGAATAAAATCAGATCTATTAGATGCTTGACCTATTTCAACAGCCAAATCTATAGCTTCCAACATAGGTTCAGGAAAACGCATGTTAATAGAAACTATATTCACCTTCTTTTGAGTCTTTCCCATACTCAATGTGTATACAATGTAAAGTATTTATACTTTGAGTTTTATACCCCCACATTGTATTTACAATGTAGATATGGGATTATGCATGTCGCTTACTCAATACATGAATAAACTTACTCCTGGACTGTTACGGCAATCTGTCGAATGGCGACTAGATAGATTGTTAGATCCAGATATAACATTGGATGCTAAAAGGCAATGGATATATGATATAAAACAAGTTTTTAGGAGGCTAACCATGAGTGAAGAAGAAGAAATTGAATTGGAAAAGGAATGGGAAATAGAAACACAGAACGAGTGGGAGATAGAAAAGGAAAACGAGAGAGAATGTGAAAAAGGGGAAGCGGCGAAGGTGTTAGAAGAGATATTATGCGAATAAAGAAATTATCGAAGAAACAGTTGGGAGGTAAAACATATATGGAGAGAGCAAAAACTATTTCCGAAGCATTATCACGGTGTGATATGCTGCAAATGAACGAGCAGGCCCAGAAAATACTGAGGCGCTATACAAATATCAGAATACCCAATCCCGTATAAGAGAACAGAACAAATATAAAACCATGGTTTTCCTACAAACCAAGCCTCCCTTTTGTTCTCTCTATTAAAAGGTGAAGAAACATGGGAGTAGTTGAAAGAGAATGTGCTAATTGTGGTAAAATACGACCAATGTGGTATAATGCAAAATATTGCTATGATTGTTCAATATCTCGGTTAATGAATAAAAGAAAATGGTTTAAAGAATCTGATTATAAGAAGATTGCAAGTATTATTAAACCGATAGTTCGCAGATGGTCAGAGCTTGATGAAAAAGTTGTGAAGAATAACATATATGCTTATTACTTATTACCTAGATGTAAATTAAAAAAATTATGTGAATATCTAGGTGTTTCGCAAGGGACATTATATACTCTTTTTAATAAATATGGTTTACCACGAAAACATGAAAAATTGTCTAAGGAGATAAGTCTTGCATGGAAAAAGAAACTGAATATGGAGATAGACTAAAACTCTCCCCACTTCTCTTTTTATTTTGTTAGAACTGCTCTAAATGAAGAATTTGTATTATTCCCTGTTTCTCGAAGGAATTATTTTTATTTCAAAACGAGATATTCACAGAGACACGTTCTAACAACAAATCTCACTACGGGGATACATGGGTATCGAGGTTTTGGCTGCAAAACTCTTTGTTTCATAATCTTTAATCTGAAAATTGGGTTTTGTTTTGCCAAAACATGCTATTGTGCGATTATTGAAGTTAAAACGAATCTTTCAAGAGTTGATAAGTTGGTTGATAAAGCATATAATATTTTGAATGGAGAACTGCCCGAATCACATGAAAATTGTGAATATTGTAAATGGATAAAAGAAATTAATCTACATTGAACAACTAGGGTTGTAACAGGAGAGTTGGTAACTATTTAAAAATCTAGTTCTTATTTTGAAACAGATAATTTAAGAAGTGTTAGTTTAATTCATATTAAAAATGTATATGAAATTCCTGAATAGACCTATTATTTATTCTTTATTATTTTCAACAGCCATTTTAATACCTGTCGTGTTGGATGTATTTCCGAAATTAGAAATAGGTTTAAAAATTTTTATAATTATAATATTTTTTTCAGTAAATACATTATTTGGATATTATGATATAAAAACATTTACAATAAGGATAAATTTAGAGAATCTTCTTGAATTGATGATTAAATCAGTTTATAGAAATAGATATGAACATTACCGTGCAAATATTATGTTATACGGCAAATGGAGTAAATCTCTAAAAATATATTATTCTTATAACATGGTTGGGCATCACGATAGGAATATAATAGTAAAACCAAACGATGTTAATCACGTTGATTTATGTGCATCTCAAGCATATAGATCAGGTGAGTATAGTTATTTAAAATGTAGAGAGGTATCTGTTCATAATGAGTTGGTTAGACATCATAGAGTTTGGGAAGATATGAAATCGGTTGTTTCTATTCCAATTCATAATAAAAAAAGGAATAAAATTATTGGTGTATTAAATATTGATAGTGAGTATACTCTTAGAACCACTCAGTTTAATAATCCGAAAAACTCTATAATGTTCAATTCATATTTAGATATTATTGAACAAGCGATAGGGTGATTAATATGTCAAAATCCAGAAGTATAAGAATTAAAAAGGGCATTTATCGAATCCCAATGGAAAAAATTCCTAAAATTAAATTAATAGAACCAAAAGATACTATGTTATTTTTTTTAGGGAGTGAAAAGTTATTAACAAAAATCGGGAGTTGGTTGTTTCTAATCGGGATTTTGGTAGCAGTGATCGTTGGTTTAATTGTCGGGGCAAATTTGTATACAGATGCTAATTCTTATGTTACAGGATTTCTTGCAGTACTTGGTTTCATAGTTGGTCTATTGTCCTTCTTTGCAATGGGATCAATCACACGCGAAAAATTACCAACATTCTTGATAGCGGCATTGGCATTAGTAGGAATTGGAGCATTATCATTGACTTTTACAACTTATGAATGGATTCTTGCACCATATTTCTTAAATATAATACGGTATATAGCAATATTCGCTGCGCCAGCTGCAGGTCTACTAGCTATTAGAGCTATTTGGGATGCTAGAAAGAGCGAAGAAATAGAAAAAGTCATTCCAAAAATACCGAAGTAATCAATTCGAAGGATTTATTTTTATTTACAGAAAAAATATTCACAGAGATGGATTATGAAGCCATATCTCAAACTACCGAATGATATACTACCTACCGATTTATCCAGATATTTTTATAAAGATTTTAGGGAAGATGGACCAAGATCTAGCAGCTGATCAAGTCCTTCTACAAGAAAATTTAAGATCTTAAACATTTTTTTGTTAAAATCAGATTAAAAATATATATATTAAGCAGTCATCAAAAGTTAGAAGATTTAATTCAGCGAGATCACACCAGGGCAGCGATCACGTGAATCGTCAAAGGTCAATAAACCCAGAAATATTACAAATTATGGCAATTCACTACAAATATTTTTATTCCCAAAAAAAATATTCACAGAGACATCTTATAACAGTAGATCTCACTATAGGGCTACTGAGTAGTATCAAAGTTTTTTAGCTGCGAAAAGAAAGGGGGATAAAAACAGGTCATGGTATGTTTTAGTTCTTTCTCGAATCTTTCTTCTTGTGTCTCACTCCACTTGTCAAGTAAATCGTTTCACCAAATTCTTCTTATTCAGTAGTTTGCAGATGTGACGGTAATGGGTTTCAGAGATTCGATTCCTATGTTCTCCTTAATCAAAAAATATTAATATTGTAGACTACATATAGGCTACTTGTAGGCAACTACATAGGATAAGGACCATTATGGCAGTGAACAAAACTAAAGGTCGGCTGATATTGAAAGAAATCCAATTCAACCAGGTCTACGAAAGAACGGTCCACAAATGCAACGATAGAGCTGGTAAAATAACATTACCACTGGAATTGATCGGCAAACGTGTCTATGTAGTAGTCGAACCAGAAGAATAACGTCTCATTGGGGAGACGGCGCAGGTGTAAAATATGAAGAAAAATAAAACCATTAAAATCAAAACATATATTCTAATAATCCTTTTAATCAGTGTTGTTTCCCTTTCTGGATGCACAGAATTTCCTAATTTATCAGGAGATAACTCTACCGAAGGACCATATACAGTTGTTTTTAAAGTAACTGATTTAGAAACAGGTAATCCTATTCCTGTAGCCAGGATTAACTGGGAAGACGTTAATAATGACAATAGTCAAATCTACCATACAGATGCTAATGGAAAAAATATAATTACAGATATGAAGGGAGGAATATACGAATTTTATGTGGATGCACGTGAAACAACCACCAAATCTTATGATTCTGTTCATCAACAGGTAACACTCAATCATAACATCCAAATCAATGTGGGGCTTTCAATAGATACATCCACATGTGAGATAATTGAGACTTAATTGAAATGCTTTACCCATATGAAAGAGGAAGGACCGGCTTCGCCTTTCTCTTTCATCAACTCCGAGTTAATATGATAGTATTGAAAATCCCGATAGTCAGCGATGTAATAACCTATACACAGGATTTCTTTAATGGAATTTGTGGAGTAATTGGTTTTGTCGTTGGCATAACTATCACTGTTACAATATTATATCTTTTAAAGAAAAGGAAAAGAGGTAAATAAAAATGGTATTAGAAACAGTGAAGTATAAACCCCTTTTTATGAACTACATTACAAAAAGACTAATGGAGGACAACCTGAACCTAACTGTTCTGTTTGAGGGCAAATTTACAGGCGTCGGCAAAAGCTATATGGCTATGTATTTAGCTGAACAGTTCCATATGGTACATAAAGATGTATTAAAACCATTTACAGTTGATAATATTTTCTTTAAACCGGAGGATGCAATGGATTTTATCGGTAAGGCACCCCGCTATAGTGTTGGAATCTATGACGACGCAGGAGCAACCGCAAGCCACAGGTCGTGGTTCGATGAAGTGATCAACATACTGAGTACAACAGTGCAGACATACCGTTTTAGGAATTTAGGGCTATTTCTTACAGTACCATTTGGTATCCAAGTTGATGTTGATTTGAGGCGCTTATCGAATCTCTCAGTAGTAGTGCATGATCGTGGGTATGCATCCGTTTACTCTGTTACTTTCCAAAAATTTGCAAATAAAGGTCGAGGGGCAATATACTACAATCATATTTTTAACCTAGGAATTAAAGATGACAAAAAATTCCGAGTATCTATGCCATCAAAAGATTTATATACAAAATATGAAGAGAAAAAATCTGCCACATTTCAAGAAAAGTGGGAGATAGATAAAGCCACCATCATATCAGCCAAGAGACAAGCAGAATGGATCAGACTAAAAACACGAAGCGACACTGAAATTATGGATGAGATAATTAACAATTCAGATAAATATCGTAATGGGGTAGGGAAGATCGACTTGAATTTGATCCAATTTCATGGGCATGTAGGGTTTGCTCGTGGACGGAGAATAATGAGTCTTTTAGATGAAGTACACAATTTCCGTTAAGGTAATCTTATGAAAGATGAAGAATACCAGGATTACCAAGACAATATCAAATTGTTACTTCGATTATTCATTAAGAACTTTGGAAGGATACAGCTGATGCATAAATTTGGTAGAATGACCACCCGAAATACAGCTGAGTTTCTCAATATTACTTATATGAAGGCAAGCACCATCAGATCTCTCTATAAACAATGGAGTCTGGGAAGTTTTGATATATGAAGACCATTATTCTAATAAAAAACATTGATTTATTGTAAAAATGTCCCTTTTGTAGTTTTATTTTTTTCTCTCTCCTTAATGAGATCTGACATAGTATATATATTAACCCAATTACTATGTGTGAGTGAAATAATGAAAAATTTGAGATTAAAGTAGTAGTCATACGTCCGTTTTATATACAACATTGGTGAGAAATGGGTGGCACCATTGGTTTTTTACCATATATCACATCGATTTCTAACTTACAATCTCTTCGCATTTAATTAGTTTAAGATAACTTAGGTGCACACACACAAAATTCTAAATCGTTGTCGATATGGCAACGGAATGCCTTATATACGACCACTGCAGGGCAACGTCATAAAAAACCAATTAGATATCTCTCTCTTACCCAACGACAACATCTATATCGTCTACAATCTCTATTTCTCTACATACAACCCTTTTTTAAAACATCTACCAGCCATCTACAACTATCTTTTTTTCAAATTCCATTAACTCTCTCTATCCCAACGATAACCCAACATTCCTTATAAAAACTAATAATATCTCCTTTGAACCATCATAGAATCCTCAACAAATACCTAACAAAAACTTACAAAATTTCAATATTAGATATCTCTCTCTGCTATTCAATCACATCAGTTAAACTAAACCTGTTACGAATATCGTTTTGAGTTATACCATAACTATGCTTATGGGTTTTTGAAATACTTACCAATAATCCCACTACCGAGATTGTAAGGGATCTGCGCCAAATCGGTTTCAATACATTCCAACTTATAGTGTAAATCTCTTATCTCTTTTTGTTGGTTTACCATTCCACTCTGTAGTTTCTCATAACTATCCTGTTGATGTTTAGCCCTGTTATCGGCCTCTACCTTCCTATTCTTATTCTCGCTGATTAAACAATTTATCACAAGATTATAGGTGACATCCTCATCAGGATATTGACGGGAATACCTATCTTTTAAATCAATTAACAATTCTATAGTGGGATCATCCAATTTAATCATTTTTTTCATTACCATCTTTATCAACCTCTTTTTTTCTTTTACGAGATTCAACAACCCAGTTAAAGACCTGCTTTTTAAACCTATATTTACCGCGATTTGCCATTTTTAACCTCTGTCTTGGTGTATTGGACAAAATCACCATTTTGTAAAAAGTAATCCTTCAACATACCATTGCCCCCCTATCAACAGAATTATACCACCTCGGATCTTGCCAATTACGAGATCGGCATTTTGGACAGATCCTTGGTTTTTGTTTCGTCGATGGTCGCCATTTAAATCCACATCTAAAACAAAACCGAACCTTACCCGGTCGGCTTATGGTATCACATCCTGCAGCACGTGTATGCTAACTGCTCTTGCCCCCTTCTTACCGTCTATGAGATAAAATTCCACGTGATCACCTACTTTAATTGATCCTGGGTTGATGATGTGGCTGGAATGAAAGAATATACGATCATTACGCGGAGCACCGGTTTTTTGAAGAAAACCAAATTGCTTTGATGAATTGTAGAATACAACCTTGCCTTTCAATTTAAACCCCCGCCATATACAATCTACCTACATTGAACGTTTTGTTGATGGACCCCTTTAAAAACCAATCCTCAATCGAAATTAACATAGACCCCCATCTAACAATACGCAATCCTTTCATTTTTTCAACTCTTTTCTTTTTCTTTTTTTACCGATCTTCTGCAGATGCCCTACATAACTCAGATATATGGGTTTATCCTTGATTGGCAAAGGAGTATGCCCCTGAGCAAATCTACCTTTGTCATTCCTTTGATCTGTCATTTTTCAACATCCAAAAACATTTTAAAAAAACATAATATACCAACTTGCATGAGTGAAGAATTTTTTGATGAAGAATTAGTAGATACCATAAGCTATTTCCTCCGGCATCCTGAAGAATTGGTTGACAACGATAAATAGCCGTGGTCCGCCTCCTCTTTCAATTTTTCTTTAATCTTGGACGACTCCCACTTATTGAAGAACCTCTCTAGCCCAACCGTCATCGGGGAAACAACCTCAGGATCGTCAAAGATTGCCACAACGAAAGGTCCGCCGTCAACGGTCCCATTTAGGATTTTATATTTCATGTTTCGGTCTCCCTCATATCAGTGGCGATGCAGCTCGGTTGATGCCGCACATTTCTAGACATGTAAGCACAGTTCATCAATTTGATAGCATATTCCACATCGTTTGGCAGGATCTCATCTCTTAAAAACATCCGTGCATTTGCTCCGGCACTACGCAATATCGTCTCCAACTGTCGTGGAGTGATTAGATCCACATCATCATCTTCTTCTTTTTTTGAGTATTTTTGCCGTAATTCATTATAGTGTTCTGCGATTTTTCCTTTAATTTTTTCAGTTACAACAGGGTGATGTTTGTCTTTCGCATATGCAATATATTTTTTACACATATCTGGTGATATCTCTGGCGCAACAGATCCGACATCAATTCGTGATGATATCACATGCTCCGCAAGTTTTATGTCGTGGTCAGGGTCGATTTTATCAACGAGAGTGAAGATATAATCAAAACGAGATAGAATAGTTGACGGCAGATTTATTTGTGGCGCATATGGCTTAAATATATCGAAACTTTGTTCTTTTGGGTTGGCAGCAGCTAATATTGAACATCTGGCATTAAGGGTTACATTCAATCCGGCTTTTGTCGCCGTCACCTTCTGTTGTTCCATCGCCCTATGAATTTTGTCTCGATCGTTTGGATCCATTTTTTCAAACTCATCTATACACGCCATCCCTAGATCTGCTTGTGGCAATGCACCGGCCTCTATTGTCCATTGTCCTTCTCCGAAATCATCTTTCACTGCAACGGTTGTTAAACCAGCACCCGTTGCTTGAGGGCCTTCTATAAAGATAGCACGTGGGGCCAATAGATAGGCCGACTCTAAAAAGACAGATTTTGCAGTTCCAGGATCACCGACAAGTATGACATGAAGATCACCACGTCTAAATGTACCATCCACATGAGTTATAGTATCCGAACCGAACAATTGTATCGCCAACACATCTTTCAGATCGCCATATCCATAGATCGATGGAGCAATACTACCGCGCAACATTTCATGTAACCTAGGTGATTTTGAATATGTTATAATCTGTTGTTTGTCGGCATCAGAAATATCAATAGAAGCATATGCTGTTTGTTTAACCTCAATATGATTTACATCGAAATATTGATCAAACGTGGCACATCGATAACCGGATATCCGTTTAGGCATCGTTTGCAATACGCCAGTAAATACCACTCGATCCCCTGGAATTACAACCTGAACCAAGTCATCAAGAACGTAACAATCAATCTTTTCCGGTTGATCACCTAATCGGACATCTTCAGGTGGCTCTTGGATACGTATTTTTTGCCAATCTTTAAAGGTCGAAAGATTCATCGAAAGTTTAAACGAAGACATACGACCACAACCACCCTGATCCTCATAACATTCACTTGGCTCTTTCAACAGTATCTCATCTTGTTCTATCCTAATAATAGCTCCACATTTTTGACATTGAAATGCACCCACTATCATTTTTGGCGCTACACTTGTAGCTTTTCTTACAAAACCCTCGATAGACAATAGATTACCCATGTGTGCCGTCCTTAACTTATTTGGTGGGATACACGGATACAGCTCATTGAGATTTGTAACCCTTACAGATAAATTCAATTTTTCATCTATAGATGTATCAATTTCTTTTATTGCTTCACTAGCATTGTATAGTGAGCGGAAAGGCTGACTTGCCAAAAGATCCGACAATTTTGAATTTGCTTTATCCAACAGATCAAAGTCAATGGTTAATGTACGCCTCTCCGGATATTCTAGAGCAATCGTTTCGATATCTGACTTATAATGCGTCTCTAAAAAAAGTTTCCATTCAGCACACAACGTCTCATCCTTCAGTAGCCGAGCCATCACCGGTCCTCCTTGGGTTTTTTTCTCTGTCGCCTAAATGCCTCTCGTTCTTGTAATTGATCCGCGATAATCTCATCGTAATTAGCATCACTACGTTTTTTTTGCTCCTGTTGCTTTGTCTGTATCTGAGAATTTTGGGATTCCAACAAAGCAATTTCTTTTTTTAATGCATCAATTTTAGGTTGATTGAATTCTCCTGCAAGTTCACGTTCACACATATCCTGTACAAAAGCAGATAGCTGTCCAACTCCAAGTCTTTTCACTATTTTTTCTTTCAAATCGTGTGGAAGATAAATAGTTGTTCTAGCGGGTGATTTAATTGACATGAAAACACCCTCCCTTTTTTGTTGTATGTCCTTGTATGTCCGTGTATGTTATTGGCGTGTTATTTTGAGAAAAATAGATTTTCCGAAGGATATAGAATAGTAATTGTATGTTGTATGTTATGTTGTATGTCCTATGGCTCTTTAGAGATATTTTATATAGGATCTCTTTCGTCTCTTTCGCGTTGTTTTTTTCTGGTTTCTTGATCATTGTATCTCCTCGCCACATATGAGATTTATTTTACCACTTTTATTTATCAGTAATTAAAATTCCTCCTATTACTCCTGTTATTTTTCCAATCTTCAATTTTTATGATAAAATTCCTACCAATTGTGATCCTTCCATTGGATCTTTCTAATGTAATGGTTGTATCCGTTTCTTCCACGATACGACCGCGGATAGCCCGTATATTACCATTCTCAATGGTCCCTTCAACAAAAACGATTTTTACCTCCTTATCACTCGAAGAGGCAATCAAAAAAAATGATATAACACCTAGCATTGACATGAGGTTAAGCCTCCTAAATTTCTTGTTTGAGCCGATCCAACTCGGCTTCAACTATGGTTAATCCTTGCTCTGCATTCAGATTTGTTTTTTTCAAGAAATCCTTTGCATCCTTATACTGTAAAAAATTCATCCTAGCATCACCTTCTGATTTTTTATCAGGAGAAAACGCAACAACGTGCTGTGGTTCATATGTAATTTTTCAGATTGCTCAAAGAGCATTTTTTTAGTTTCGGCATCTAAACATATTGTTACGGGTATTGCTTTTGTCATATGTCTTCAACCATGTAATTAAAACACAATTATTAAATATCGCTAAAATATACATTTACATAAATTAGCATTTGGGTGTGAAAAATGCCTGCTCCATTAAATCCAAAGAAAGTTTTTACTGATGAACCATATAGAAGTATAGTTTTTTTATTGTCTGAGACAAAAAATTTAACAAATAAAGAAATCAAGGAGAAAAAAACAGAAGGATTGACATTAAAACAGATTCAGTATGCGCTGATGGAAGATCATTGTTTAAATACAGTTGGAAAAGAAACACACAATTTTCTCGATGACAGAATACAGATGTTAACCAATAAAGGATTACTCAAAAAATATAAGATGAAATCTATAAAAAGAAAAAAGAAATTAAGGGAGAAAAACAAAAAAAATGAAAAAGCGGAGAAAGCAAAAGTTATACGTGTAAATATTTTAAGTTTTTTAGAAAAGCTTGCGAATAATGTAAATGCTATCTACAAAGATGAGGATAATAAATATAAGTTGCAGCCTGATTTTTATAAAGAAGGTATACGGTTAGAAAATAAAGAAAGGTTTGATTTTTTTCCTTTAGATAAGATAATGTTTTTCCCTGTCGAGTATCCTAGATATCCCAAAGAAATGATATTAGGGGGCCATGTCATATATGGATTGTCAGATGAAATATATTCTAATCTGTTTGATGATGATGATCGGGGAACCATAAAAAATAGTTTAGAAAAAATAGAGAGTATTTTAAAAAATATTTATGATATAAAAATGAAACGGTTGCATGAAGAGAGAGACAGACGTTTAAAGGATTTTATGGAAAGCACTAAAAGTGATAACATCAAAGAATTTTTACGAAAAGAAGGACATCTTCCTTATGGTATGTTTTATAATGGTATAGCTCTTAGCGAATGGGATGGTGTGGATATCCTTCATTCGAAAACTATTTTTTTCTACAGTTTCAAATATTGTACTCGTTTCAGTGCCCCTATTGATGAAAAAACCATCATAGAAGGTGATGAATATGTCACCTATATGAAAAAATGGATGGACGAGATGGATGAAAAAGAATTTTGTACAAGGTGGAGTAAAAATTTTTTTAGGGAAGATTTTGGTTTTTCAAAATCCGATATAGAAGAAATTTTACAATGGGGATGGGATAACAGGGATTTATTTGAAATGTGTATTCCTGTAGAAATTGCATATTCGAGATATGATAAAATTACGGATTATCAGTTAATCAATCATACTAATAATTTGAAGTAATGGTATCCCCCTATTTTTTATCTCTTCTTTGCAACTCTTGAACTTGTTTTAATTCGACTTCGAGTAGCTTCATCCTGAGATCGTTTAATTGTTGTCGTAACTCTTTATTGTCCTGTGTTACTTCTGTTAACTGTTCATGTACACCACTAAGATCGGGTGTCGCTTCAAATACTGATAGCTTGGGCATTGCTTCAAGATAGTTCTCTGCGAGTTCATGTTGTGTATATCGTTTGTATGCCCCGTTCAAATACCCTTCATGTCCTTCCAATTGTTGATATATTGCTTCTGGAATACCCGTTGTACTCATTCTAGTTTCAAACCATTTCCTCAAGCTATGGATATGAATAATCATTCTGTTTGTGCTACGATCCTTTTTGTCATAACCACTTTTTGTGAGTAATCTATTCCACATTCTTTGTGCTGTGTGATATGAGAAACAAAAGACGGTTTTATCATCTGGGTTTTTTGGATGTGCAAGAGGGCTTTTTATTGTCTTTGATATAGCTTGTTTCAAATAATCATCTCGTACTTTCAGCCATTCCAGTAAAACTTCTTTCGATTCATTGCTGATAAAAGTAATCCTTGGGAGACCGTTTTTTGATATTTCTCCTCTAATCCGAATCATTACAGGGTTATGGTTGAAATCAATATCTTCTTCTTCTAATTGGAGTACCTCGCTTATTCGCATTCCAGAGCTTGCTGCCATAAGAAATAATGCTCTATCTTTCAGAGTGCCATGCTGTAGTATCTGTTTTAATTGAGCATTTGTCGGAATTGTATCAAGTGTTAATGTCCTAACTCTGATTTTCTTTACCGTCCTTTTCAATATCTTTTTTGATATTATTATATCATCATCATATTCCAGGAATAGTTTAACAGCATTCAGTCTTGCTGCTCTTGTTCTTGATGAATAATTGATTATTGCCTTTGCAAAATCCAAGAAATCTTGATCATAGTCTCTGCCTTGTTCAAAATATTTTTCAGGTTCAACTTTTAGAATTGAAAAATAACTGTTGATATGCTGCCTATACGCCCTTTTTGTTTCTATTTTGTTTTGGTCCTCCAAGAACTCATCCATTCTTTTCATGTAATCACAAAATACCTAATACGAGAGATCTATAAAAAAGTTGCGGTTAGTGGACATATAGATAAAACTATCTGACAAAATTGTCAAAATGTAAAGTGTACCGCTTGACAAAATTGCAATTTTTACAAAAAATAAACATCTTAACAATATACCCATCTGCACACATACCTACATATTCATTTACACTAAAAATTTAAATATTGAAGCTATGCTTTAAATTTTCATAATATACATTAGGAGGATGGAGAGAAAATGGAAAGTATGTTGAAAACAATAGGAAGCTGGCTATTCCTAATAGGAATTCTGATATCAGTGATTGTCGGTCTAATCGTTGGAGCTAATTGGTATACAGACAGTGGATCATATGTGGCAGGTATCCTAGCACTTCTAGGATTTGTCGTAGGTGTTTTATCATTCCTTGCCCTAGGAACAATCACACAAGAAAGGGTACCAACGTTCTTGATAGCAGCATTGACGTTGGTTGGAATAGGAGCACTATCAAGTACATGGACTTTTGGAACCTGGGGTGGTCTCGAACCATTTTTCAGGAACATAACACAATATATAGCCATATTTGCTGCACCGGCTGCAGGTCTCCTAGCTATCAGAGCAATTTGGGATGCTGGCAAAAGCGAAGAAATCGAAAAAGTAATTCCAAAATTACCTATAAAATAAAAGAGACAATTAGTTCTCTTTTTTTTATTTTTTAAAACTCTTTTTATCTTTTTATTTTCAAATTGAATCAAATAATATTGTTAAATAATTTTTCTATAGTACTGAATTCTATCAATCCAAAAAAGTTCTTTTGTCACACTCTCTAATAAGCTAAAATTTTAATATTTATTCTTTTAGTGGTTTTGCTAATTCCCACATATTCTTAAATTTTTCATTCAATACATCAATATCTTCTAAATTGACATATGCAGTACCAACATAAGATGGTTCGCTACTTGTCTCTGGAAGGATCTTTATTCCATTGATTGCCAATTCTTTACCAAACACATAATTTCGCATCGTACCTGATGTATTTTCAGAGAAACAACGTATATCAAGATTATCGGCATAGAGTTTTTTCAACTGTTTTGCGATATCAATTTTTGTTTCTGAGTCTATAATGAGTTCAACTTTTGTATCCAATTCCAAAAATTTCTTGAAGTAGTTAATAAAAGGTTCTTCAAAAAGTCGTTCTCCCCCTATTTGCATCCGAAGATGGTTGCTCTTCTCTAAGCAGTTATGTAATATGTTATATAATATCCATTTTCCACTATATCTAAGCGTTACGTTTCCATTTCTTTTTATCTTGATTCCATACGTTTTAAAATTTTCATCATATGACTTATAATATTCATTTAAATGGCTTTGCAATGCAGCATAGGTATCTTCGGCAACTACATTTTTCAAGTCTCCTTTAATATCTTCCCATATAACTCTAGGATGTACTGGAAGATAGCTCTCTCTGCCAAAATTTTCATCAGATTTTGCAGAGAATAACACCTCGGCAATTAATCCGTTTTTCAAAAGAGATGCCCTTCCAGTTTCTAGTGGTCTCCTTGTAATATTTACTAGATCCTCGGCCACTCTTAAAAACTCAGAGAATTCTTTTGGGCTGTCAAGTATGAGGATTGTATAATATGTTGCCGCCTCTCTTGGACGATCAATTTTCATCCGTTCAAACATCATTTCAAAATCTTGAATATAATCAAGTTTAACTTTGGTTTTGAATTCACCATATCCCATCCATGAACACCGTCCTTTTAGTCACAGATACTTGTGACTTATTATTCTAAAATTATATCGCTTTTATATAGCTTATGGATGCAGAAGTACCTGCATATGTAGGTTTAGGTAATTGCCGCTTTGGGTAATAACATAATTTGAAGCATATTTGTTACAGTGTTACAATAAAGAGTAATGGGAATATATACTACGTTTATCTGTTGTTATCTATATCGTCGAAATTGATAAGGTCGTACTCAAAGAGATACTTTGTTGGATTCCATCCGATCATACACTCCATCCTGCCTTCAACATCTTGAGATAAAACAAGCCAAATCTTAGCACCATCTGGATAGTTCTCATCATCTTCGGCGGGCAGATCCTCTGTATTAACCGATCCTTTGATTTTGACATCGCCGTGGTCGTCTGCCCTAGCCTCACTTAGAATAATAAGGCCGTCACCTGGCCAAGGATCTGGATAATAGATAAGAGAATACCACAATCCTGATTCTAGACCGTGCCCATTGAATAAAAAGTCAAATTCGGATCCCGAGAGAGTATATTTCATCTTACCCCAGGCACCATGTTCGATAATCTCCCATGTTTCAGGATCTTTCTCAAAGAGATAGAGATGTCCTACATTAGAATTTCCGGTTTGTCTAAGAGGTTTTTTTGCCATCGCTGCTCCATTAAGAATTCCACCTAGTATAAAAATACAAATTACGATTAATATCCAAATTTTGCTTTTGCCTTTCATCTCACCACCATTATAATATTTTTAACTAATACTATATAAAATTTGTTCGAAAAAATTCCAAACCAGTGATTTTTCCATTTTGACATTTTATTGAGATATTTTTATATACTATTGTTACAAGAAATTAAAGCATAGGAAAATGGAGGTGAAGGAATTGAGAATTCGACATAAAGGGATAGTATCTGGAATAGTTTTGATGCTAATGGTTGCGTTATTTCCTGCTATGCAAATAAACGTAAGTGCTACGGGACTACCACCAGTTGCAGATGCTGGTGGACCATACACAGGTTTTGAAGGCTCAGACATTACCTTTGATGCATCAGGCTCTTACGACCCAGAAGGTGATATCTTGTGGTATAACTGGGATCTTGACGGCGATGGCAATCCGGATTTTAGGGACTGGATAGATGATCCAACACTCACATGGATGTGGATAGATGATCACTATGGAAATGTGACGGTTTTTGTCACTGACTGGGTTGACTACGTTAACGACACAACAACAGTAACAATTTACAATGTCGCACCGACAATTACATCTCTCACTGGGCTGCCATCTGATCCAATTGAAATTGGCACTACCGTAGGATTAGCTAGCACATTCACTGACCCAGGAATATTGGATACTCATACTGCAATCTTTGACTGGGGTGATGGAACGATATCTCAAGGCATAGTGACTGAGACTGATGGCTGTGGAACGGCAACTGATACCCATACATATACTGAAGCTGGTGTGCATACAGTTACACTCACCATTACAGATAAAGATGGTGGTATCGATATAGAAATCTTCCAATATGTAGTAGTGTATGATCCATCAGATCCATCGAGTGGTTTCGTTACAGGTGGTGGATGGATTGATTCACCAGCAGGTGCATATAGGGCTGATCCAACTCTCACTGGAACGGCAAACTTCGGGTTCGTCTCAAAGTACAAGAAAGGTCAATCAACTCCAACTGGAAATACTGAGTTCCAATATCAGATAGCTAATCTGAACTTTCACTCAAATAACTATGATTTGATGGTAGTTGCCGGAGCAAAGGTTATGTACAAAGGTACTGGAACAATTAACGGAGGAGGGAACTACGGATTTAAGATCTTCGCTATTGATGAGAAGCTCACGCCAAGCACTGATGTTGACACGTTCAGAATCAAGATCTGGGACAAGGACGACAACGATTCAATTGTTTATGATAATGACCTCGAAGAAAATGGAACTGAACTTAGTGGCGGACAAATCGTAATACATAAGAATTAAGGAAACCTTTGTGACAACCGACAACTATTCAAGGATAGAGACTAAACCTACACAACCCTCTTTTTTTCTTTTTTTTATTTGATTACCAGGCATTACCTATAAAAAGACCCTGTTGAAATGATTTTTTACACCAAAGCTGATATGTGGGTTAGGTCTATATACTAAAAGAAAAAAGGCAGAAAACTAGGTTTTGGTGTGTTAAATACTACGGTTGACAAGTTTATTTCTGGCAATACAATACATGATGGATGGGTGCTATCCAAATAAACTGTGTTATGAGCAATATTGTATGTGGTGTTACTATAAATTCCATCGGCTGTATTGGGATTGGTTAAAAACCTTGGATAGTTTGAAGATGAGATGGCAACTCTAATTTTATGACCTGTATTCCAAATGTAGGATGTGCTCCACAGATCAACTTCTATTTCATATATTTCTCCAGGTTCCATGAATTCCCAATGATCGGTACCATTCCGGTTTCTCATTCGAAGTATTCCATCGGTTATCAGCATAGATCTTCCATCAGGATAAACATCGGTTAGCTTAACTGTAAAATCAGTATCAGGACAATCAGAAGAAACATATAATCGTGCTTTAATAGGACCCGTAGCTTCATAGGGCTCATCTAGAACTTCGCTTGTAAAAACTAGAACGTCATCTCTATTTTCTACTTCTCGTTGATCAAATGGTCCCCTTTCAAGATTTAGATTCTGACCACCGATTGTTAGAACTGGGTTTGTTGGATCGTAAAGATAAGTTATTGAATTATAGTTTTCAGGTAACATTGTACTTAACATTCCCCCCGCATGAAAATACCATTTTCTTTCTGTTGAGGGTATGGGCCAATCATCTGCGGATCGCCATTCATTTCCAGGAGCATTTGCATTATCAACATCTCCCATGACATAATAGGTAACAGCAGGCCAGCAATCAAAGCTGAAGGATTTATCCATTGTATATTGAAGAATCATATCTTTAAACATCTTTAATGACCACCATCCAAGCGAGTTCTTTGGATAGGTTAATTCTCCTTGGTTTCGTTCAATATATCCATCATGTGTCCAGGGTCCCATAATTAGCTTTGATTTACCCTGAGCACCTGGGCCACCAAGATGTTGATAGCCCAAAAACCCATCGATTATTCCTTGAAGAAAGATATCATACCATCCTCCAAGGTGCATAGCAGGAACGTTAACATCTTGCCAGTTATCATCAAGTGAGACATTAGTCCAGAACTCCAAAGAGTAATTTTCATTTTCAAGGACTTCTTCTAAAAGGTAGGTGCTTCCTTGGCCTTGTAGCCATCCTTCAACTAATGCTTTTCTAAATTGTCCTCCTTGAAAAATTGCATGTTTATGTAAATTCGGAGTTGCAACCATTATAAATTGACCTGCAAGATTTGGTGGATTTGCTCCTGCCATAAAATATTGGTTAATCCCAAGTGCAGACGGTCCGACTGTTGCAATTTTTCCATTACACCAGGTTTGATTTGCAATCCAAGATAATGTATCAGGACCATCAGTATGTGAATTTTGATAAACTGTATTATTACCTTCAGATGCATATCTCCCTCTCATATCTTGTATTACCGTAGGCCATCCTAAAAGCGAGCAAATTATCCCAATAGTTTTTAATTGATTTTTATCGTACGGGGTTCTCAATAGAATGGTTCCATGTGGAAAGAAGCGAAGTATTGGTCTGTAAACGTCTGTTGCTAATTTAATACCATCGCGCATCTCAACCATGTATGTTCTTCCAAAACAATTAGGCCTTATGTTTTCATTTTTAATATTTCGTATTTTGTTTTCTTTCGTTATATCTTTTATTAAAAATGTTTCAATACTAGTTGCTGAAAAAGCTGGTGCAACTAAAATAATTAAAATCATTGCAACAAATATTTTTCTCATTTTATTTCCCCTATAAAAGAAATTATATATGTTCTAGCATATAACTTTTACTAAAGATATTTTATGAATCTTTAGCGCCGTCTGGAGATGGCATAAATGTCACAGAAGATCTCCCTGAAAGGATAAAATGACGTATTTTACTGACTTTTGACATTAACTTGACGGGTTCTTATATCTTGAAGTATCTTTTCATGTTTTTTACAGAACTCAGGATATCTTAATTGTGCATTTATTACTTCTTTCTGCCAATGGGCATTATAAAGCCTGCAGTTTTTTTCTTCGCAGAAGGGTTCATAGATTAAATGGTAGAAAACTGATTGCATTACATACCCCTTCATAATCTCTGTTAATCTGGGATCATCGTATTCAATAAAATTACCTTGAAATTTTTCTTTAATAACCTCATGAGGTACTTCCATTCCTAACATCAAATATTTTTGTTTAAGATAATAAAATTCCTTTGATTTTGCTGGAGCTTCCACAATACCAGTAGTTGAAATGATGGAAGGATACCCACAAATTATCACTCTTGCATGATATCTAGAATCTTTTTCGTCAAACGTACCAAACAACCTGTTGGTAAATATAATATGAACGTTATTAAAATCTAATTCCTCTTGTGAAATTAAACTTTGGAATGCTACATCAAGCCGACCTCCGTCATACAAAATACCAGATAATTTCCCGTCAGGGTGTTCTATTAGTTTTTTCTCATATCTAATTTCACCAGGTAAGAGGTCCATTTCGAGCTCAGGATTAGACAGATCTCTTACTTTACATTGAGCCAACCTCTTTGAAAATTCATCTATGTCCTTAGAATTTAAAAGATAAGTAATAAAATCTTTTCTTACTTCGACGTCTATGTCCCCTAGAATTTGTTTCAAATAACCTCTAATTTCCTTTAGGTTAAGTGTTTTTGATGAAGGATCACCGTAGAGGAAAATGGTAAGGTGAAAATCATTTTTTTCCTCGAAGAATTTCATAAGCTGCATTACCACCTTTTCTACCTGAAAGTAACATTGCACCAAACGTTGGTCCCATTCTTGGAAGTCCATATGTAGTTGATACCGCCATCCCAATTGCAATCAATCCAGGATGAACCTCACCAGTATGCTCAACTACTAAATCCTCGGATTTCTCCACCCACATACCGCCAAAACCAGGTGTTTTAATGATTCCTCTCTCCTCTAGTTTTTTAACAACTACGGCATCATGACCTGTTGCATCGATAACAATCTTTGATTCCAATGCTATTGGATCAACACAGGTGATCTCTCTTGGAAGTGCAGAAACAGGTGTCCAATTAACAACAACACCCCCAACCCTGTTTTTCTCTCTAAACACAATGTCATCAAACCTGGTCATATTGATAATCTTTACACCAGCATCACAAGTAGCAGCAATTAATTTTGAGCAAACATGAGGGCCACTGGTCACATAGAGATCTTTTATAAATTCCTTATAGGGAACATTTAATTCATCCAAAACCTTATGTCCCGGTGCTCTCACTGTGATAGTATTCATCAAATAACCACCGATCCAAAATCCACCACCCAAATAATTATTTCTTTCAATTATAAGCACCTTAATTTTCTTGTTAGCAAGCTCTTTTGCAGCCATAAGACCACTAGGTCCACCACCTATTACTATTACATCAGATTTTGCATATTTTTTTAAATCTTCAGCGAACTCACTCACTATTGCACTTGTTATCTGACTCTCAGTTACTGGTTTAAACATACTAAATTTCCTCCAATAATTAACAATTGTTAAATACATATAGAATAAAAGCTATTTAGAATTTATGGTAATAGGCTACTATAAGGATATTATTTGGTATATTTTACCATTGGAACGAAAGAAATTTGTTAAACGTCTTATTTGAAATTATGGTTTGAATCAAAAATAAATCGTTGAACTACTTGAAATAACCCCAGTTGCATTATCTTAATATCTATCCCTTTTTATAAAACCTCTCTAAAACATGTACGCCTTTTTTTCTAAGTCAGAGATTTTTATCACAACATTATCTCCATCTATTTTCATAGACAAATAACTAGGCCAACAACCACCAGCAATGTTTTCAGTGCCTAAACTGATGATCGGGTATTCGTTTCCACAATTAATGCAACTCATAACATCATCTATCTGTCTATATCCCTTTTTTTCATAATAGCAGATATCACATGCATCAAACGCAACATGTACATTTGCTCCTGATTCCTTAACAGCAAAATAACGAACCAGTACACCATCTGCATCATAAGTATAGAAACCTGCACTATCACTTATTTCCGATAAAGGGATCCTAACTTCAGTCTCGCTTTGGACCGGTGATTCTTGTGCTGGTTCGGGATTTTGAATGCTTTCATTTCCATTCATGGACATTGCAGCATAAACAACCACACACATTACTGATATAAGCATCACCGAGCCTATCATCATACTTTTTGCCTTCTTTTTTTTCCGCATAAGTTCTATCTTCCGTTGTTTCACTCTTTTCGATGTCCCTTTATTTCTATCTATTGACCGATAGTATTCTTCTTCATCTTTATTCTCTTCTACCACTTTCTCATTATGAACTTTCTGTAAGTGGCGTGCATAGTTCTCTTGCTTCAAAGGACAACCACAAACCGGACAATCCTTCATTTTCTTCTCATCCATATTTCTACACCTCTTTCATAATTTCATATTTCATTTTGTTGATAATAGAGTCTGAACTTATTTTTCCATCAATCAATTTGATAAGTCTATCTCCTAATCTTCCAATATCAGGATTATGCGTAACTAAAACAATCGTATGACCTTCTTTATGCAGCTCTTTAATGAGTTCGAGGACAATCTCACCGTTTTTTTGGTCAAGATTTCCAGTGGGTTCATCAGCCAACAAAATCTCTGGTTCATTAATTAAAGCCCTTGCTATGCACACTCGCTGTTGCTCCCCTCCAGATAAATGTGCTGGCACATGCTTTAGTCTATGCCCCAATCCCACTCTTTTCAACGCATCAATAGCTTCACTTTCTTCAACTATACTGTGATAATACTGTGCCATCATGACATTCTCAACTGCAGTCAGATAAGGAACAAGATGATATTGCTGGAAAATCAGACCTATGTTCTCCCTTCTGAATTTTGTTAGCTGATTGCGGTTTAACTTTGTAATTTCTGTACCATTAATATGTATGGTTCCTTTGGTAGCAGAATCTAAGCATCCTATGAGGTTTAATAGTGTTGTTTTTCCAGAACCTGAAGGTCCCATAATAGAAGTCCATGCCCCTTTGTTCATTGAAACAGTCATATTATTAATTGGACGTGTGTCTTTATCATATAATTTAGTTAGATTTATTAATCTAATTATCTCTTTAGTCATGGATTTATTCACCTCTCAATACAATTGCAGGTTCAACCTTTGTAGCTCTTCTTACAGGTAAAGCACTTGCAAGAAGTGTAATTCCAACAGAAATCCCAAGTGCAATAGGAATTATTTCAAATCGTGGTGTAATTGATGTGTTGAACACACTTAATCCGATAAATTGAGAAAGAATAATACCAATAATATATCCAAGTATTCCACCGATAACGCCGATTATTGATGCCTCTGAAAGGAAGAGAGAAACAATTTTTTTATCCTCAGCTCCTACACTTTTCATCAATCCAATCTCTTTCTGTCGTTCAATAACGGAAGTAGTCATTGTCGTCATAACTCCAAGAGCAGATGCAAGCAGCGCAACAATAGTTACCAGAAACATCATATCCTCTATTTTACCGAGGATGTTCATTTCTGCACTTACAAGTTGTTTGACAGTTCTTGCTTCAGCATAAAGCATCTTTCCTTCGATCTCTTCTGCAAACGTATCCACCGGACATGCATTACATAATGCAGATACCTGAATCATGTGTACCTTATCAATTCGACCCGTCAGACCTTGAGCTACTTGTAAATTTACAAAGATCTGGTTATCCTCGTTTCCATCTGTTTCTACTATGCCTTTAACTGTAAGATTGTAAACTGTTTCATTTGTCAACTCTTCATAGTTCTCGTAATATCTAACGGTGAATGTATCTCCAATTTCAAGATTCAATTTTTCCGCTACATTGATCCCAACCATACAACTCGTCGTATCATTTTGATTTTCAATCCAGTTCCCAGTGACCTTCCACCAAGGACTGATTTCTTGAATTCCTGTGTTGAAAATAAGAGGATCATTAGAAGAATATGGCTCGATTATTTCAATGTCTTTGCTAAAATATGTTCCAGCAAGAACCACATTCTGTTCATCCTGCCCTTCACCAACACTTACTACTTGGTATAAAAAGGGTGCAAAACCTAGTACATTATTTCTCCAAAAAATTGTTTTGATTTTCCATAAATCACTTTCGTTGATATATCTCTGCTCAGTTACAGAACCAAAGTCCACGCCTGGAAAACCAACTTCAATGGTATCAGATTTTGGAACAACCATAAGATTAGCACCATATTTTCTAAACTCATAGCCGACTTTCTCACTTACATCAAGAGAAACACTCAATAATGCTGTTGCTATTGCCGCTCCCATAATTACTGATATGACTGCTATGGCAATTCGTGATTTTCGTTTTGATAATGACTTCCTTAGTATTCGAAGGAACATTGTTTACACCTATTGTAAACATTATTATCTTCCTGGTTTAAATAGTTTACGATAAATGTAAACCTAAAAGGATCTGCATTAATATTAAACAATTTTTATGGTAGGTGCTTTGTGTAATTATCAAATAACTGCTAAGACTCCGTTTCTTCAAAACGGAGATCTACATTAGCTGACAGAGAAGTCAGCTAATGTCTTTTGTCTCTTGTCAAATATCGAATAACTGAATGGTTTTACGTCCTTCAATGCTTTATCCTG
>JAUXAU010000007.1 GCA_030619765.1 Thermoplasmatota archaeon | reverse complement strand
AACTAAATCATACAACCCATCCTACTGCAAATATGTCCAATACAACAGTTTCATTGAGAGGTGGAAACCTAACCTCAGTAACTCCATTTCCGGGAACTGAACCATTGTATCTGTGGGGAACCAACGGATCAACTTATCAAGTTGCGGAAAACAATGATACAAGCTTAACAACTAATGATGTAGAGTACAGATGTACTATTCCTCTTGCTCAGTTACCAGGGGATTATAATGCAACGATTTATTACCATCTGAGAACACAAACATAAATGAAACAATAAAAATCCTAGAAATTACTACAAGAATATTATCTTATTTTTGGTGTGATTTTGTTTTGTAGTAGGATATTTTTTTTCTAATTTTTAGTGTTAATTTGTTGTTTTGTTATTTTTACAGTCTGTTTTTTTACCGCCAAAGATTTATATATTGTCACTTGAGAACAATATACACGATAATACTTGTCGTATCTAAGAAACCGCGGGAAATGAAGAGATGTGAAAAACAATGGTAAAGAGAAAAATTTGTACTATTTTTTTATTAGTTTTACTATTGTTTTCTACTTTATCCACAGGTCTGATGGCTGTGATCCCTATAGTAAGAATCGCAAATGCAGGAGATATAACGTCATACTATCATAGCAGTTCATACCTTAGTATAACAACTCCGATACCTGAACCAGAACCTCCAGGACCTGGACCAGGGCCAGGACCACCGGTTTTGGAAACTAAACCGATAATTAATTGGTATGATTTTCAAACCGCAACAGGTGTTTCTAAGTTGAATTCACAAATCGACGTTAATCGGAAATATAAATTTTGCATCAGCATCAGAAGTGATCAAGGATGGGATGATATAGAATATATAGATATCACTGCCTGGCTTGACAATGGCGACGATAGTACGACATACAATAATAGCGGGAATCTAGGTGGAAATTTAAACATGTTTTTGCGGTATGAGAATACCACGGGAACTGCAAAGTACACTATGTTGTTTCCTGATGATGAAGTAACAAAGGGAAGCTTTACCGAAACAGATGTAACAGTTCCAGATGATTGTCCTGATTCCACTGAATGTCATCGCCTAACATTTTCGTTTATACCTGGTTATCAATTCAGATATGCACCTGGAGACGGTGTCTGGGACAATACAACCAATGCTATCGATGACATTTGGTCCTGGAATTTCAAAATATCAGTTACCGACAGTGGAGAAGATGCATCAGGACCGAGTACAGTATCAATAATTGACGAGTTTGGAGTTAATTCTTATACAGAAATAGTAAGTGCTGGAATACTAACTATCCAAGGATTCCCTGGTGAAAATGCAACAGCGGACTCTAACATTACTATTAATACACGGTCAAATGTAAAATACTCTTTATCAGTTGATGTGGACACATTCTTTCATAAATCACATCCTACTGCAAATATGTCCAATACAACAGTTTCATTGAGAGGTGGAAACCTAACCTCAGTAACTCCATTCCCGGGAACTGGACCATTGTATCTGTGGGGAACCGACGGACCAACTTATCAAGGCGCAGAAAACAATGATACAAGCTTAACAACTAATGATGTAGAGTACAGGTGTACTATTCCGCTTGCTCAGTTACCAGGGGAGTATAATGCAACGATTTATTACCATCTGAGAACACAAACATAAATGGAGCAATAAAAAATTCCAGTTGAAGGTATTTTTTCATTTCTATAGTAAATTTCCGTTAATACAAAAACTTTAATAGACTTTAAAAGATAAGAAATACAGTTGGATATATTTTATAATTTAATACTATGAGGTGACGGGATGGGTATTAAAAATTATGTGATTTTTTTTGTACTGTTTATGATTAGTTTTTTACCAATATTTTCAACTGTTACCGCTGTTGACGACATTACTGTTGAGATACATATGATAGGTGAACTAGCAAAGACACGTTTTGGCAACCCAGTAATTGTTGCTGGTGTTTGGCATTACATAAACGTAACACTTGATGACCAGGTTTTCCAAGAATTAATCCTGAGATTCTACAAAGGGGATTCTATGCCTTCTATAGGAGAAAGAAATGAATCTAACTATTATGAATGGAGATATAATGCAAACAGCCAGGAATGGACTGATATAAAAGAATATGACGGATACTCTTATATCAAAGATACAAGCTGTCAAAAGACTGGTAACACATTTTCCTTTTGCCTAGGCGTAAAAGATACTTTACCTGAAATTACAAGTTATTATGAAAACTGGACGTTAGAAATTTACAGGGACACCGATCAAATACATACTGCAAATGTGGTATTGGAAAAACCAATGGTTGGGCTTGCAAGAAGCCATGCTGATACAATTAGATTTAAAGTAAACCCCTTCGAAGAGATGGATCTTCCGGGAGACGATGAATTCATAATTGAGAATGTAGGCAATATTCCATTATTTATTGCAGTTGATTATGGAACATATAATAGTCAAATTGAAGTAACTAATTCTAGTGAAAAACTTACTCCTTCGTCTACTTTTAACCACAATATAACACTGCATTCAGGTTCATGGCAACCTGGAATATTAAAGGTATCAGGAGGTGTAAGTGGATCTATTCCAAGCTCTCTAATTATTACCACTGCTGTGATCACATTTGAAACATTCATTGAAATTAACGCAGCTGATCTGAAAATATCCGTGGGACATAGTAACTATAAAATCCAACCAATCCAGGGGACAAGTATTGTCTTTCAATACGAAGAAAGTCTTGAAATGAATGAAGGAGATATCGAGTATTTAACTGTTTACATTTCTGGAGAAGGAAAGGCAATATTAGACGTCTCAGGGGACGAAGTAAATGTGGCTGTACTGAAGGTCTCTGGTGAGGATCAAGAGGGAACACCCTTAACAATCACTTCTACAAATATATCAGAATATGCTGTGACTATTAAAGTCGAGGCAATTAGAGAAAACAAGGTTGGAACCATTTCCTACGAGTTAACAGTAGAGGGAGCAACACAGACTTACACTACATCAATAACCATAGGTCCGCCTCTACAACGAGAAATATCTGGAGGGATAAACATATCCACTACCGCAATCGTTGTAGCATTATGTATTATTTTAGTTGTAGGATACATGATTTCTGCTCAGATTAGACACCGCAGGAGGTAAGACACCTAAATGAAGAAAGGATGGAAAATTTTTTCACTAGCCATTTTAACAACAACCTTGTTTATCACGTTTTCTTCTATCAATGCAAATGCTGGTCAGGCAGGTGTAGGAGTGCTGAATGTTCCTCCACAATACAGCATGATACGTTTAGTGCAACAGGACAATTTTATTAGAATATATCTCACTATTTCCGATTACAATTCTTGGGAGGACATATGCTCAGTTAGCGTAGTTTTAGAAGATGCTAGCGAGGAAAAAACTGAATTTCTTTATAAACAATATGCCGATTTAACATCATATGAGAAAGTAAATGAATTCAGCGAAACATCAAAAGAAAATAATTTACTATTGACAAAAAAATGCTCCTATAATCATTCAGATGGAGTGGAGACAGTAGAAGACAGATGTAACCTTGAAATATTGTTTGTCTTTCATACCACTTGGTTCACACGTTTGAATATTATCGCTAGCGATAGAGGAGGATCAACAGCAACATTGCAATTAGATTACACCACTGAGGATTTGATCAGAAGTGGCACTATTATTATAATTCCTGGGTTAGATAATTCAATAGCTGTAGAGATACCTCCATATCTTTTGGATTTAATAGCCTTGTTTGCAGCTGCAATTGGAACCCGGTATATTATCAAAAAGACAGATATTGGAAAAATAATGAGAGCAGTTTATGAAAAAGGTTAATTATATCTTCTGGTACTTCCCGCTTTGTTTTTTCGTGTTTATAACTATATTCATCTTTGTTAAATTTGTTTTTATTTTCTTTTTTAGAGCAGCTTATGAACCAGAGTTTATATTTGATTTAATACCTTTTTACGTCCTGTCTGGAGTAAATAATTTGCATTTAATACTATTATCTCTAATTGTAGTCGTTCTTGACTCCTATCTTCATGCAAAAGTTAGTAAAAAGAATCTCATTTTTTCATTCTTGCCGACGGGCGTAATGCTAGGTGGTTTAGGATTAGCGATTGCTAGTAGAGAGATGGCTATTTCTAATTTTTTTCATTACCTGATATTTGGTTGTTTATTAGTTATTGTCGTTATAGATCATAAACACATTTTGATGTTTCCAGAGATTATTGCCACTCCAAAAAAAGAGCCATTAAAGACTAAAATTGCATGGGGTAAATCTATCATTGCGAGAGTTGAACCTCAAGCTCCTAAGGTTTCGGTTGTCGATAGACCTCTCCGGATAGAGGGTATTGATGAAATATTAACCCTGCATAAAGAAACTCTATCTGACCTTAGGACATTGATCAATGACGATTTACAGCAAGCAAAGACTATGATGGAAGAACTTGAAAGAAAGACTAGAAAAATAAACCGTCTTGGAGCAGAAATCGAAGAAAGAAGGAAGAATCTTGTTCAGGAAGAAAGATTATTCAGACGACGTTTTATTTCTCTATTGGATGAAAACATTCATGTTAAACCTTCTAAAAGCAATAATAGATTGGCTTTGGATGTCAATACGAGCAAAGAAACCAGTGAGCATTATATATTTATTGATAATATTCAAGATTGTGTTGCCATTGTACAGCGTGGTATTTTAAAACAGGTAAATCGTCCCTTTGTTGAGTTGCTAGGTTATGATATAAATGAAGTTATTGGTAAAAGTTTGTTTGATTTTATTACTCCTGAATGTTATCTTGAGATTGAGAAGTATTATCTGGATAGATTAAAAGGCGTTGATTCTTCTGGTTATGAGGCTGTGTTTTTGACTAAAGATAGCAATAAATTGGTTGTAGAGGTTAGTACTAGGCCAACTGTTTTTAACGGTAAAAAAGCTGAGATTGCAATTATTAAAGAATTTAAAAATAAATAAAAAAAGAAAAAGGGATTTTGCCGTATTTTTTACGATAGATTTACAATTCTTTTTGAGAACACTGCAGGTGCAGTTGTATCGTATTGGGCCATTATCCCTATTTCTGGTGTCAATGTACCTTCTACCGATTCTCTTGGTGGTAATCCACCCTGGCCAGTTATGATGGCACTAAGGTTTACAATAATGATTATTCGATCTCCGCTGTTCATACCACATGTGGTAGTGACTGACGAATCTGGATCATGAATTGAGATGACACCAAATTTTATTGAGCTCGTGTTATCTAATATCGTGTAGCTTGATCCTGATGTTATCGGTGTCTCAAAGACACTTTTGTTGTCAGTATTTACAGTTTGTACGAGAGATTCATTTAAGGTGAGAATCGTTAGATCGTCATATAGGACTGATAAAGTGCATAAGCCTAGATCGATATCTTTTGAACCTGCTCGAGGCCGTACAGTGAGTGCGATATATTCAATTTTTGTTTTATTTACATTTGTGTATCCTGTTATTGATTCAATTGATACCCCTGCCGAGACTTCTCGAATGGTTGCTGTTCCCACGGTTCTCGCTCTTGACTGTAATGTTTCACTGGTAGTAATCAGTACACTCGCGGCAACTGCTGCGATTAAAACCATGGCGATGAAAACGATAAGAGTCCCTATACCAACCATTGCTTCTTCTTCAACTTTAATTTTTCTTTTTTCCACTCTTCTTTTCTTTCCTGGTTTTATTGCAATGACGGTACTTATTCTAAGGCACCCCAATCCCTGACTAGAATCAATTAAAATAAAACCATCTTTGTAGTCGACATCTTCAAGGATGCCAGTAACAACGCTAGCTCTTTCTTCTCCGGGTTCTTTGGTGACGACTTTACAGTACTTTCCTATCAGCCTTTCCAAATATTTCTTTTCCATTTTTTACCACCTTCATTTCATTCATTTCCATGCGATTTAACAGCATGGTAATAGTTTTCATGTAAATTGTTCTCAAGTAACACTATATAAAACTTGCCCGGTAGAAAATCAAACTGTAAAAATTACAAAACGGCATTTTCTCACTCAAAAAAATAACATCATATCTAAACACACTGAATTACAAAAAAACAGACTGACATCGTTTAACTATGAAAATTTTGTATCAAAATGATGTTGATTTTCTCCCGATTTTTAAATATAATAGGTAACAGTTGTATAATAAGATTTATATATTATTCTTAATGAAGTAAATATTGAAATTAACAGTGATAAGATGAATAAAGAAGGAGCTACAGGAATTGCAACTGCTATACTGCTAATTAGCTTTATCTTGATAGCTGCAACTGTTGCATCTGTTTTGACAGACAACTCAAGTGACATATCGGAACAGGATTTAGAAAAGATGGTAGATGATATTGTTGATGAGATCTCCACATACATACAAATAAAAGATGTAATGGGTAAATTTTATTCTACTGGAGAAGAATCACGAATTCAAAAAATTGCCATATTGATAAAACCTCTTTTTTCTATTGATATGAATGTATCAGAATTAATTATAAAACTATGTAACGGGGAACAAATAAAAATGCTATATTATGGTGAACAAGCAGAATTTATCGGCACAAATTCATTATTCGAACATCCAATATGGAATAATATGAATTGTGATAACTTTAGTTTTGTTGTAGTTCTTGATAAAGATAAATCTTTAGTTGATTATAATACTATAGATGATAGTACCGATATGACATATATTATAATCAAGCTATCAGAAAATTTTGCTATGAAAAAAGGAAATACCATGACTATAACTTTCCTTCTAGGGAAAGGGACAACGAGAACAATAAAGGTGAATGCTCCGCTACCTATGAAACAAATAGTTTCTCTTGAATAGCACTGCTTATTCCAATTCTTCTTTTAATTTTTTTGTTTTAAGATCATTGTCTACTAGCTTTTTATCGATTTCATTATAAATTCTCAGATTATCCTTCCAAGGTATATTTTCTTCACCATCAGTTTCTTGTCCGAATTCTGATTCCGCCTGATTTTTTTGTTTCAGATGTTGTTGTAATTGCTCCAAGAGATTATCTTTATTGCAAAGTGTGCTAGTAATGGATTCTAGATTTTCACGATCCTGTTTTAACTCTTTTTGTAATTGTGATACGTCGTTCGTCCTTTGAATTAGCTCTTGATTGTTTTGATCTAGCTGTTTTTGCATTTCTTCAGCAGTTTTTGTCTTTTCTAAAATCACTTCTTGTTTTTCTGTTATCTGTTTACTCATTTGTGCTATTATCGCATTTTTTGTGTCTAGGGCTTCATTAAATGTTTCTATCTCTTGTTGCTCCTTTTCTAGTTCAGGTTGACTTCGAATTTGCTCCGTTTTCATCTGTTTGATTTCAGTGTTTCTACTTTCTAATCGGTTCTTTAACATACTGAGCTCATTTTCTTTTAATCTCATCTCATCTCGTTTTGCTTCTAACTCTGCGTTAAACCAATTTAATGCAGATTTACTCGCCTTTAGTTCTTTCTTCAATTCCTCGTGTTCTATTTCTTGTGACCCAGTATCTATATTATTTATGTCAATGCCTTCAAGTATTGTTTTAAGTTCAGTTTGTAATCGAGCCGTCTCATTTTGTATGTCTCTAAATTGTTGTTTTACAAGTTTTATTTCTTCGGATCTTCTTAAATCTTTCTTACTTTTTTCTAGATCGATCGGTAACTGAGATTTTTCAATTTCTTTATTTTCAGGTTGTTGATTAATCAAGCTCAATTCTTTATTTTTGTTTTCTAGATTCTCTTTTAATCTTTTTATTTCTTCTTTATTGTGCAGTTCCTCCTCCGTCATTTGTAGACTATGCTGTGCTTTTTCAAATTCATTTTCTTTATCGGATAGATTGGTTCTTGTCCAGTCAATCTCGTTATTTTTTTTCTCCATCTCTTTTTGTAGTCTCTCGAAGGCTCCGGTTGTTTCTACAAGCATTGTTTGTCTTTCTGTTAACTGTCCTTTAAGGTCTTCAATTATCCTGTTCCTTGTTTCTATATCTGCGTTCAAAGAGTTACAATCTTCTTGCTTGTTTTCTAGTTCTGATCTGGCTGATCGTAATTCTTCGTTCTTTGCTTCTATCTCTTTTTGTTTTTGTTCTAGATCGGTATGTATTCTCTCGACAGCTCCGGTTGTTTCTACAAGCATTGTTTGTCTTTCTGCTAACTGTCCTTTAAGGTCTTCAATTATCCTGTTCCTTGTCTCTAGATCTGTATTCAATGATTCTATTTCCTCCTGTTTATTATTCATCTCTAAATGTATCTGGCCAATCTCCTGTATTTTATTCTTCAACTCTGATTCTCTATTTTTTAGTTCAATTATTTTTTTTTCAAGTTCATCATTTTTAAACTCGTCCATTTTACGACCTTCCTTTTTGGAAGAAATACATACCACGTATCCCTCCTCAACCCTGGTATACATGATAATTTTATTAGAGAAGTGTATGATAATAATGTGCAAACATACTATTAATCTTTTTTAATTTTTCGTCTATACGACCATTTAGCAGCTATTATAATTTGTTAATTTTATAGATTTTATTCTTGTAGGTAAAGGAACGTTTATAAACAAACTTTTTATTATAACTACCATCTGGAGGGTAGATGGGGATTATTTCAGCACTCTCAGGGAAATTTATAAAGAGTAATAAGAGACATAAAAAAGAAAAACTAGATAGCCATATCTATCAAAATTTAGATTGTTTTTTTTCAGCTAAAACAAAAGCTGAATATAGCTATAACGTCAATGATTTAGTGGATTACATTCTCGCTAAAAAAAAGGTTTCTTCTCTTGAGGATAAGGCTGAAGATTATAATGGGAGTCAATTTTTAAATAATGCTTCATCATCAAAGAAATTAACTGTCCAGTCAAATGGTTTTACTTATTCAAAAAATACATTAAAGAAAAAAAATCTTCCCGTCTCTAGCCAAGTTTCTGATAAAAAACGTTTTTTAATGAATATTGAGGTGAAAAAAACCTCGAGTTTGATCAAATTACCTGTAAAAAAGGTGCTATCTATATTGTTATCGGTTCTCTTGATCTTTGCCGCTATCACCTCTGCATCTATACTCTCTTCACAAGGTGGTTCTAGTATAGATGTTCTTTCTATTTCTCTTAGCCCTGAAAATATCTATAATAATGATACTATGTTTGTGAATGTTGCTATTCCTGATGTGTATTTTGTTACTTCTGTATCTGCTGATATGGCAGGTGTTGAGATTATTGATTTGTTGCTTGTTGATAATACTACGTCATTGCATTTGTGGCATGGGGTTTGGTTTGTTTATGACGTTATGCCTGGTGAGCATATTGTTACGATTACAGGGTTAGATGTGAATAACACGCCTTACTCTGCTGGGGTGAGATGGAGTGTTCTACCTGAAGAGATCCCTGATGAAAATCAATCCTCAGAAACAGGGACAAATGAGACATCTGCTGGGGAAAATGAAATAATTATTTCTACTGGTTTAAATCTTACTTTGCAGAGTGATAAGCTGGTCCATGTCATTAATGAAACTGTGTTGATCAGTGGCGTTGTCTCGTTTAATAATTCGTTGATAAACACATCTGCAGGTCTTCTTATTGCCGGCTCTGATATTAATTTGTCTGTTGGTTTAAATGTGGCAGATGGCTTATTTGAATATCGGTTTGTTCCGATTGTTGCGGGTAGTTATGTGGTAAATGTTACTGTTATTTATTTGAATGAGACTGTGGAAGAAGAACTTATGTTTGATGTTTTAGATGTACCTTTGGGAAATGTTTCCTTGAATGTATCTGATTTGTTTGTTTGGGATGATACCGATAATGTGAGTAAATATGTTGGAGATATGATTACGTTTTATGCGAATTATAGCAGTTTCAATCAGAGTATTGAGAATGCTACATGTCTTATTTCGTTCAATGTTGGAACTTGGACTGAGCCAAAGCGTATGAACTACAGCAATGGTTATTATGTTTACAGGAGATCGTTTGATGTTAGTGGAACTTATGAGTTTAAGGTGTGGTGTGCTGCTCCTGGTTATGAGAATAAATCTGCCATAAGTCAGTTTTTTATTTATGGAAATGAAAGTACTGTTTCCATTGTGGATCCAAAAGAAGAACATATCGATGTAGTGCCTGGGACTCGGTTTTATGTGGAAAGAACTGTTGATGGGCTTCATGGAACGGATGTTATCTTTGCTCCGTTGTTTTCTGATGCTCTAGTGTGTGAAAAAATTGAGCTTCTATATGATTCTGGAGATGATGAAAAACGCGTTGTTAAAACAACAGGATATGACGTTTCTTTGAATTACTGGGTGTATCGTGCTGGTAGGCCGGTGTCTCATATTGAAAAGAATATTGATATGCAAAGGAAGAAATTACCATCTGAGTTAAGAGAGTTAGATCAAGTTGCCTATTCTCAGTCGTTTACATTACAGAGCCCCTGTACATTACGGATATGGTTTAAGGCACCAAGTTGGGAGGAGATTGACTGTGGCTGTAAACCATCTTCAGGACGGATTAGTTACCTAGTTTCTCCTGATGATGGGAGTGATGTGTTTGATTTTGAAGGGAGCACTTGGTGGAGTTCTGATTGGGGTTACCGGAAGCTTATTACCGTCAACTCGTCACAGGTTGATGCTGATCTTATTAACTTTCCAGTATTAGTGTATAATTCTTCTGATTCTGATCTTGCATCGCATGCTCAGAATGATGGTGATGATATCGCATTTGTCTTATATTCTGATAATAGTACGCAGCTCAACCATGAGATAGAGCTCTTTAACAGCACCAATGGTGAGCTAGTCGCATGGGTAAATGTAACCAGCCTCAGCAGTAGTAGTGATACTAAGATTTGGATGTATTACGGCAACTCTACATGCAGCAGTCAGGAGAATATAACTGGTGTTTGGGATTCTAATCATGTGTTGGTGCAACACCTTAATGAGACATCTGGAACTCATTATGATGCAACTGCAAATAATAATGATGGCACACCTTATGGCGGTTTAAATCAAAATGCAACAGGCAAAGTAAACGGAGCTGATGTTCTTGACGGTACAGATGATGCCGTAGTAGCTCCTGATGCAGCGAGTTTAGATATCACTGATACGGTTACAATCGAGGCGTGGATATACTCGACAGACTTTAAAAATCAGTACTCAGGAATAGTGACTAAATGGGATTGGAATAGTACAAATCCACAAAGATCTTACTCTCTGTATCTGATGGACTGGACAAAGCCTTGCATTATGATTTCAGCCGATGGTACATATTTAGATGAACTAATATCTGCGATACAATTAGCCACTAATACATGGTATTACCTCGTTGGAGTATCTACTGGATCAAAATGGATACTTTATATCAATGGAGCATGGGATAGCGAGAAGGCTATTGTAACAACCATCCACAGCGGGACAGCCAAACTTTCAATTGGGTCTAGCATGGACAATGGGTCCATATCAACAGATGAAATTTTCAAGGGCACAATCGATGAAGTCCGCATCTCAAACACAGCAAGAAACAGCAGTTGGATAAACACAAGCTATAATACGATAAACAATCCCGGTACATTCCTTAATTTTAGCAGCGAGCAACAGAATACTGCTCCGACAATAACAGGTGAGCTTCCAAGTAATGGCTCCACAGATATCAGCCCGACTCCAACATTGAATGTGACTGTTGACGATGCTGATGACGATACGCTTACTGCATACTGGTATAGCAATAGTAGTGGTAGCTGGACTTTGTTTGCAACCAATAGTAGCATTGATACCAGTAGTGGTTCTGTAAACATAATACAAACCAACAGTAACTTTAGTAATTACAGTATTATGTATTATTGGAGTGTAAACCTTACTGATGGCACTAATTGGTGCAATGAAACGTATCATTTTATGACCGAAGCGATAAACACATCAGTTGATACCATCACCCCATATAATGTAACATCATCACCACTGACTATCAATGCTACAGGAGATTCCAGTTTGGACAATGTAACGTTATGGTATCGATATTCGACTGATAACTTAACATGGGGAGGAGGTTCAAACTGGAGTATATGGTCTGATGCAAACAACCCCGATACCAGCTCACCATGGAGCTGGAACTTTGACTTTCCAAATGATACCGGTTATTATGAGTTTTATAGCATAGGGAAGAAATCTGGTTCATCTGATGAAACACCGCCAAGTAGTGCTGATGCTAGATGTAAAAAAATCAACAACAAACCAACACATACCACACCTATCCTTAATTCAACTTATGGAACAAATTCTACAAATGAAAATTTAACTTGTTATAACCAGTCAACATCAGATCCCGATGGAGATCCTATAAAGAATATCTTCAACTGGTATAAAAATAGCTCTTCAATAATGTTATTGAACATGCCATTTGAAGGTGGGAGTAGTTCAACCTATACAAAAGATTATTCTGGACAAGGACATGATGGAACGGTATCAGGAGCTACTTGGAACAAAACAATGGGTTACGATGGAAAAGGAGCATATCAATTTGATGGAATTGATGATTATATCCATGGCATTCCTAATTCAACTATAAACAGAAATGAAGGATCAATAGAAGTATGGGCAAAGCCAGATTCATTTGCAACGCCACAACTCCTTGTCTGGGCAGGTGGCTCCAGTGAAAACGGATATTCAGACTCAGATGGTCAAGAATTCCATCTCAGTATCCAGCACTTCAACACTAGTTTTGGGCTGAAGGGCTTCACATTCTTTTACGGTGACCATGAGGATGGGCTTCCTTCTCTCGTCCCAGATGCCAACTACACATGGTTGTTTTCAGGAAATCTAACGCCAAATATATGGTATCATGTGGTCGTAACCTGGGATTTTGACAATAATATAACGAAAATGTATGTAAATGGTACCTTGGTTGACTCGGACGACCTGACAAGCGACGATCTTCCATACAATACCTCAACATGGCAGGATGAAATGCACATCGGACGTCCAGGAGCTGCACAGAGGTATTACAATGGTACTTTAGACGAAGTCAGAATATATGATTTTGCACTTTCTCCAGAGCAGGTGCTTGCACTGTCTCAGAACAAAACAAACACAATTGTATCACAAGAAACCTCAGTTAATGATGTGTGGCAATGTGAAGTTACTCCAAATGACGGTTATCAAGATGGAATTACTCTACAATCGAATAGCTTGACAGTTATTGATATCTCCGTAAATGTTACACCATCACAGTGGAACCAGGGAACTGTATGGATAGGTAGCTCCAACGCTACAACGGGTTACTATTTCAACCTCACAAACGAGGGAAACATTGCTCTAAACATACTAGTCAAATCAAGTAATGCTACCAATTCTACGACTGGTTTCCAATGGAATCTCACTGCAACTCCAGGTTTTAATAATTTCAGTCTTCAATATAATAAAAGTGGTGGTGGCAGCTGGACCAACATCAACACTACATATGATACTTTTGTCACTAACCTAAGCATAAGTTCCTGGCAGACTTTTGATTTGAACTTGATCATGGCTACCACGTCATCCACAGTTGACCCGTTGTCCTTTGTTGTCACCTTTAAATCTGTAGTATCGTAAAAATGTGATATGTATATGTAAGAAGAGAAAAAACGTCAGATAAACACAAAATACACAGTATTGATGGCAACAACGTCTTTATCCTGACCGTCAAATTAAAAATTTGGTATTGATGTTTTCAGTAAGTTCGGCCATTTGCTCATTAATAATGTAAGTGTTTTTGAAACGATTATACAGGTTAGTATGATTTGGATGGAAATGCATATTATTTCTTGAATTGGATCTATCCATAGGGGTCTATCCTTAAAGGAGCCAGGATAGGTTTCTTTTATTATGACGCATCCTAAAGATGATGACAGAATATGTTGTTCATTTTGGAAGGATAAATCGTCAAAAAGATGGAATTCAACCGGTTCACTGTATGGATCAATATCTGACATGATCCAGTGAGCGGCCTCGTGTAATGGTGTGGTTGCAATGATAACGATGCAGGAAAATAAAAAACTGGTAAGTACTATGTGTAATCTTATTTTTTGTTTGTCATCATCCTTCATTTAATTTATTAAATAATATTTTGATATAAATATTTTTTTATATATATTTATGATTGCTTAGGTGATTTTACAGTTTGTCATTTCATCAGAACGCAAATTCCTCCATTTTGCAATTTTAACGGATTAGCTTTAAATACAATTAGTAATAGAATGCATCGTGCTATCAATTAACAATATATTAAAAGGAATCGGAAGGAAACGAAATGGAAGGAAGAAAACCATACAGAGCAGTTACATTGTTCTTATTTTTAACAATATTATTAGCGCCATTTACCTCACCTTTTTTAATCGATACGATGAAAGGCCAAACAGAAGATTCGATAACGATTTCCTTTAATCCTATACCAAATCGACCTCCAGCTGCACCTATAAATCCAGATCCACCAAATGAATCTGTAGATATTCCTGTCCCTGTAGTTCTAAGTGTTAATGTTTTTGATGAAACTGGAGATTTCGTAGATGTTTATTTCTATAATGCTTCAAACGATGCTCTTATAGGAGTTGACAATAACGTTCCTTCAGATTGGTCAACAGCTTCGGTTGTATGGAATGAAGCAATAAAAGGGAGATTTTGCTATTGGTATGCAATAGCTAATGATTCAGAATATGAGAATAGATCAGAAACATGGGTATTTGCTACAAGGCCAAATCAACCATCAATTATACATAACAATGAATACCCTCAAAATACTTCTATAAATATTGCAATTAATGTCACTTGTCATATTGAGGTCAGTGATGTAGATGAAGATCTCATGACAATTTATTGGTTTGAAAATTCAACTGGATGCTGGGTTTTAAGACAAACTAATTCATCGGTACCAAATGGAACTTATTATTGGACTTTTACTGAAGCAACAAATTATTCAGAAACTTATTATTGGAAAGTAATCGTAAACGATACGATACAAAACACAACAGCAATTTTTCATTTTACAACAGTAGATAATCAACCACTTACAATATCTAATCCAATTCCGGCAAATCAATCAACAGACGTATCGATAGCAACACCATATTATTACATTACAATTGAAGATCCTGAAAATGATACATTTAACTGGACTATTGAAACTCATCCTGATGTTGGAAATGCCTCTGCAAATAATGATATAACTGGACAAAAAGCCTGTCCATTATCTGGTTTGCAATATAATACAACTTATACAGTTTATGTCAATGCAACTGATTATGGTAATGGCACCTGGGTTAATGAGACATTTTTGTTTACAACAGCTATACAAGGTGCTCCAACGATATCAAATGAATATCCACCTCATAGAAATACACATATTGACTTACAACCTATATGTCATGTAGACGTTCATGACATTGAGGGTGATAACCTTACAGTTTATTGGTATGAAAACTCAACCGGCTCATGGATTCTACGCCAAAACGACACCAATATATCTGCAAACTCAACTGTTTATTGGACATACTCACAAGCTAGCTCGTATTCTACCTTATATTACTGGCGAGTAATTGTAGATGATGGCATTTACAATACAACAGCAACTTATTATTTTACAACTAAACCAGAGCCAACTTCTCAACCTCCACCAGGTGGTGGAGGATATACACCACCGCCAAACAAGCATCCAATAGCAAATATTACAGGTCCAAATACTGGATTTGTAAATGAAACACTCATTTTCTATGCATATTACAGTTATGATCCAGATGGATACATTACTAAATACCGCTGGGATTTTAATAACGATGGAGTATATGATACTAACTGGTTAGAAGACTTAAAAATCACTTGGAATTATTCAACACCTGGAAATTACTCAGTTAGATTACAGGTAAAGGACGACGATGAAGCAATAACAACTTCAGAGCCTCACAATTTAATCATAATACAGCTCGAACCGTCACTACACTTGCCAATACCACAAATCAATGGTCCATATTCTGGATACATTAATGAAAATATTATCTTCAGCAGTAATGGGAGCTATGATCCAGATGGAACGATAATCAATTATACATGGGACTTTGGTGATGGCAATAAATCATATTTGGAAAATCCAGTGCATTCATATGCTCAGCCAGGTAACCATACAGTAACCCTTAAAGTTACAGATAATGATAATTTTACAAATGCCTCCTCAATGAAGGTTGTTATTATTGATAAAGAGGAAGAACCTGAAAAAGAGAGAGAATTGCCATTGTCATTCCTGCTACTCTTGTTCTTGATTCTTGTTGTAACATTAATAGTATTATTTATTTATCCAAAAAGTTACAGATTTACATTAACGGTAGAAGAAAAAGTTGATACGTCAGAGAAAAACGATGAAGAAGTAGAGATCGAATTAACTGAAAAACTATGCAAAAAGACTGAAGTTAAAGAAAGCGATGATATACATAAAAAAATCGATAAACTTTTATCAAATCATAAATAAATAGTTAAATAATTTACATTCTTTTATTTTAACAAAACTAAAAAGGCGAAAGTTATAAAAACTACTATCTCCATTTTACCTTTGCACTCAAGGATGTATTTATATTTAACCGTAGGAGAGAACGGTAGTATGGGATGCAAAAAAAGGATGGGATGGAAACATGGAAATTAAGAAAATATATGTTTTAATAACTGTAGCTATATTGATCACGGCTATCACACCAGTCGTTCTTGGCGCATCTGAGGATTATATTACAGTAACTTTTAATCCTTCTGGAGATATAGACTTAGATGTAACTCCAGATACAGCTAATTTTAGCACGGTCGTTTTTAGCTCCTCAACTAATTGGCCTACCGAGGGAGGTACTGATACCTCTTATACGCTTTACAACAATGGCACTGTAACAGCTGATATATTTATCTTTAGTAACACTACTACAGATAACGGTGACCTGACCCTTGAAAATACAGGTAGTCCTGGACTAGATCAGTTTTGCCTAAATGTTACAGGGAGCAATGCTCAACAGATCACCAACACTAATACCTCTTGGACCAATGACTTAGTCGGCGGTGGCGGTACTCTTACATTTGGTATTAATTTGGAATTAGGAGTCGGATCTTCAGATTTTGGTTGGCAGACAACCAGAATAAATATAACAGGAATACTATCATAAGCAATATGATGAGTGATGGATTTTAAAAAAGGAAGCTTCCATCCTTAAATCATATTTTTTCTTTTTTTCAAACTTTAAAAAACAAGGTTTACACCTTTTCAGTATTCTAAATATCTTTTTTAAAGCCAGAATACGTTCATGTAACAATTGATGATGTTGATGTGGAAAATAATAATGAATCCTTAAGTGAGAATCAAAAACTCCAGCGAACCCATTTGATACGATTTTCATTTTTCCAATTAATCCCTATATCACATACGATCTGTACATTCACAGTATGAGAGAATCCTATGAGAATGCATACTTTAGAAAATTTTAAAAACAAATAATCCTTCTTCTTTTTAGATAATTGGTTCTTTGTAAAGGAGGATGGATGTGAAAAAGCAAACACTGATTTTTCTACTTTTTCTGTTTTTAGTTGGAAACATTATTCTATTGATTTCTCCATGTGTAAAAAGTGGAGTAAAGGTATCTCCAGCAGAATTAATTATTACCATTGAGGATTACCCTGAAAAAGAAATTCAGTATAAAATCAAGGTTACTAATCCTTTTGCTTGGGATATCACAGCATATTCAAAAGTAATACACCCATATGATATGAAAGAGAATTATACGATGATACCAGATTTATCATGGATTGAAATATTGCCTGATACTTTAGATATCCCTGCCAACTCTTATAAAGAATTTGAAGTGTTTATAAATATACCTGAAAATAAAAAAATGTTGCATTATAACGAAAGCTGGGAGGTATGGGTCATCGTAACACCTAGACTCTCTTATTTCTCTGGAGGAGGGACATTAATTCAATTGCAGCTTGCTGTAAGACTCCTTATTCATACTCCAACGGGCACAATGATATCGTGGACACTACCCGCACCACATATCCTGTACCCAATATTAGGTATTATCACATGCTTGATGGTATTATCTGCGGCTTTTTTGTATGTTAAAAAGAAAAGAAATATTAAGGCTGATAAATCAGCTATTTTTTATGTTAAAAAGAAAAAAGAGAGTAACGTTGAGAAAGAAAAACTTGAATCTCAAAAAAACAATCCTTTTCCGCCTCACTATAAATTGTGAACAAAACAGGTTTAGATGTTCCATGTAATAAAATATATTATTCGTCATAATATATGTCTTTTTTTAAAATTATGTAATACTTTATCAAATCATATCTTTTCATACACTATAATGCAGAAGATTATTGTGATTTTGATTTAATTTTGCCCAATAATGTTATTTGATTCTATATTTTAAATTTTTCTCCTTATATGAATCATATATGAATCATATATGATTCAGATATGATAAAAAAATATTTAAATAAGTGATTCATATGTGATTCACACATGGGCAAGATTCAGAGATTTCCTGTCGGTTTCCCCCCAATTATCCGGGATATAATAAAACAACAAGTAGGTGTACTAGGAAACTCTGAGGCTGAAGTAGTCAAAAACATGGTCCTAATCTACCTAACTGAAAAAGGACTCCTAAGGACCATGGGAACAAAAAAGAAAAAAGAGGGGGAGAAGAAATGAACAGGAAACTAGGAGTCCAAGTAATTACTCTCTTAGCAACGTTCTTATTCATATTCACAACTCTTTCATCCACAGTACAATCCGTTCCTCCTATACCTCAAGCAACTTTAATAGTTGATATCAATGGAAATGGAGATTACACCAGCATTCAGGATGCTATCGACAACGCCAACCCAAATGACATTATTGGAATAAAAGAAGGCGTCTATAGAGAAAACAACATAGAGATACATAAAAAATTAACTATAGTCGGAGATAACCAAGCCAGTACCATAATCGACTGCGGAGGCAATAACGGCTTCATCTTAGATAGTTCAAATGTGGATATCCGTAATCTTAAATTGACCAATCCAGGGGAATATGCGATATATGTTAAACCGGATAGTGATTGGTGTAATATCTCTCAGGTAATTATAGAAGCCGCCCAGAAAAATATTGGCATTCGCATAAGAGCTTCCTCTGTCGTTGTTTCCAATTGTGACATTGTCGGAATTGGTTCAACCGGTACTGGCATCGAGTTGCAAGAACAAAACAATATAATTAAGGATTGTAACATATATGGATTCACTGTTGGTGTTTTAGTTCTAATAGGATCTCATGACCATGAGATAATAAACTGTAACATATTTAACAACGAAATTGCTGTTGACATTCGCATTGAATCATATGACAATCTAGTATCTAATTGTAATATTTATGTTAATGACTTAGGTATCTATATCTGGCAAAACTCAAATAATAATCTTGCCTATCTTAACAACTTCTGGAAAAACGATGTAGACGCAAACGCTCAAGGCAACAACACATGGGATAACGGCTTCAAAGGAAACTATTGGGACAAATACTCAGGTATAGATATAGATGGAGATGGACTTGGGGACACACCGTATACAATATCTGAGGAAAATACTGATAGATATCCGCTAACCTCTATGATACTCCCAGATGAAATAACATTACCTGCCGATGTAAGACATGTTACCACAATGTGGGATGATACGCCTTCATTTGCCTGGAGTCCCTCAGTATATAGCAAAGGCGTGAAAGGATACTATGTCAAAATAGACAATAGTTCAGAAACATATGTCGGCGAAACAACAAGCTGGACATCACCAAATAATATTTCAGATGGCGTTCACACATTCTATGTAAGAGCATTAGGCACTGACAACACAACGAACAGATACGCCACTGTTACATTCTCAATTGACACCATGTTCATAGACACAGATGGAGATGGATGGTCAGATGAAGAGGAACAACAATATGGTACCGATCCAAATGACCTAGATAACTATCCATTAGACATAGATAACGATCGCATACCTGATTCTTCGGATACCGATGATGACAATGACGGCTATAACGACGACATGGAAATATCCTATGAAACAGATACAAAGGACCCGAACAGTTACCCAACTGATACAGATGGCGATAACATACCAGATGAGGATGCACCATCCGGAAAATACACAGGAGATGTAGACGACGATGATGACAACCTCAGAGATGTAAACGAAACACGTCTTGGATCAAATCCAAAGAATGGATCGGATGCAAAAAAAGTTTACATCACTGGAAAAACATACTATCTCGTAGATGTAACCCAAGATGGCGTCTACGACATCCTCTACGAACCCATAAGCGATACCACAACAGCAGTAGAAAAACACAATGAACACTATCTCATCGATAAAAACGGAGATGGCACATGGGATTACATCTACAACACAGTAGATGGATCTATGTCCCCTTACGAAGAAGAAATATTACCACTTATTATCTGGATACCTATAACCATAGTGATACTGTTCATCATATTAATTATTTCCATATACTTTAAAAGATATAACTATTTGAAATATAAGATATTTAAAAAACGTGAAGAGATTATTAAACCTCCATCGATTAGGGAATCCTTAAGAACACGTGTCAGTGATAAAGATACAGTAGAAATGATCAGTCAAACGAAGAACCTACTACAAAATATACAACAAGATGTAGAAGTTTACATGGAACAACTCCGTCAAATAGAAGATAAAATCGAATACACCGTAATTGAAGGAGAGAAGGAAACAACAACACCCGGGGAAAAAACGAGTAAATTAAAAAACATAGGCGACATAGAAGAACAGGTAGACGAACTCCTCTCTAGACAAGGATAAAAACTGAAACATGGAGACATGTTATATGAAAAAAACATCTGTTTTGCCCATACTATTATTAACGTCCTTATTTTTTTCTACGCTTGGCAATGCAACTATAGCTGTTGATCCGCTAGAACTAACGATAACGATGGATAAGGAGTTCATACTCGATAACACTTCAAAAAAGATAACAATAACAAACAACAACGATTACAGTATTAACGTAACATGGTATCTCGAACATCCAAATCCTAACTCCTATCTGAGACCCCATAGAACATTTATACCTGATCTATCCTGGGTTGATTTAGAACCAAAATGGCTAGTAATTCCACCAGCAAGTGCTGGAATGTTTTATATCTACCTGGGTATCCCAAAAAAAGAAGAACTACTGGATCAACATTGGGAAACATGGGTTACCTTTCAACTAGATGAACATAAAACTGACGGAGGCGTCTTTGAATACGAATATGCAATTCGAGTGTATATAGATACTCCCTATAAAACGGCAATTAATAACCTTCCTAATACTAATCCCAACTCAAATTATTATAACATATATTACATTTTTATAGCAGCTACGGTAATAACTCTGTTAATTCTTGGAGCTCTATTTTATAAGAAGAAAGTGAATAAAAAATGATGTAATTTTGTAGGTGACTAGTTAAAGGTTTGTCCCTATAGAAGTTGTTACCTACCTTCGTTGATAGGTTCATATGGGTTGAAGGCTGGGTCTCCTAGGAGATTTATCTGATAAACAGTGCAATATTTTTCCACAGGATGATGATCCAATCCTCCGCTTGCTGTTGTTTTCATTCTATTTTGTATATCTTCTCTTAAATAATCTGGTAAATTGGAAGGAATTGATAGAACGGGTTTCCATCTGAATTCATCATAAAACGTTTCTGGTAGAAAAATATTTTTTGCATCTCGTAGGGCTGTCCCAATGCTTACATTGTCCTTGGCCATTTCTAATATGGTATGTTCAAAGATGACCTGGTTAAAACATACTGGTGGATATTCTCCTTTAAATTTCCATTCATACCAGGCTTTGAGATAACCAACTATTCCAAATCCTACTCCACCATTGAAGTTTGGACGTGGTTCTAGAGCTCCATAAAACGCTGAAAATGTTGTTGGAGAGATATAAGCATTTACACCAGCATGAAGATATGCATTAGCAAGAGAGTTAATTGGCAGGAATCCGTCAATTTTTCCAGATCCACATCCTTCAATAAGCATAACCGATGGTCCCATATCCATATTAGGTACATCTCTTACGGTATATGCCCCAAGACCATCAAGGGGTGATCTAAACCCTGGTATTAGTGGAATGTAACGAGCGAAAATTTCATAAAATGGTCCTCCAAGACTATGCATCAAAATATCACCGGATTCTTTTTCAAACCATATGGCATGAGAATCAGAAATGATTAAATTACTGTTCTGTTCTAGTTCTCCGCCTATTACTAGTTCTGAACTATCACCAAATATTGTTTTTATCCACCATTCAGGATCTTTGAATGATTCTATGTTTTCTATACCTTGTCGGAATTTTACACGCATCCATGGGAAGAAAAGACGATTTAGAATCCCATCTTTATTAAGTTCTCTGAGTGCTTCAACGCTAAGGCCTACTCTCTGTGCTGCCCCACGCTCAGCACTTTGTGCATTAAAACCACCTTGTTCAAAATTATTTTTTATTCGTTTTACAAGGAAACGTTTTTCTCCAGTTGGAAACTTCATTGGATCAGTCCGACCCAGGATTTTTTGAATAGTGTTAAAAACAGGTAATCTCTGCACCTCAGTACCAGCACCAACCAGAACCGCTGCATTATCCTTCCAAGAATCTAACTCATCGATTACTTTATCGTAAAAGATCGTTCTCGCTATCAGAGCACTGGCATCTTGTACATCCCAACCAGTTATTCGTCCGACTATGTTTTCCACCTCGGGGAACTCTGAATAAAGATCATTTTCTAAATGATCTGAATCGTAAGGTAAAATAGAATATATTTCAGGATCTATGTTTCCATAAATAAAATCACTTGGGCAATTAGTACCATATGCTCCTCTTGAAGGATGTTCAAATGGATCATTATGTGGGCTACGATAATAATACTGCGGTAGCATAATTGTATCGCCGGCAAGTGCAATATAGAACGGGTCCTGATAGCAGTCTTTTTTCAGATATTCAACAGATTCAGTGGTATCGATATCTGTGATTTTTGCCAGAAGTTTGTTAAGTGGTACATGTATGTTTTCATAAACATGCTGATTTATAACAGGTATTAACATTGGGTTATAGAATACCTGTGTATTACCCGGTAATGTTTTACCATTGAGTTTCACATCGTCTGTTGGTGCAAAAGCAAACTCTGGATTAGCAAAAACAATGCCTTTGTGATAAGCAGTAAGATAAGGTGCAATTGAGGAGAATTGCTTCATCATCGGATAATATGGATTGCTAAGTTCTTCAACAGTGATAGTTAGTTCAAATTCCGCAGAATCAAGAACATTATAAATACCTGTAAGGCTTATTTCGTATTCCTCTCCTCCCATATCATAGATTACTGTTTCAAAGTATAATCTATCCTCTTCTACGTTTCCATTTGCATCTCTTTTTGCAGGATAAGCTGTTGTACGCAGATAACCTGTTAAGCTACCACTAAACATGACACTGTCACCAAATTTTTCAATGTGTTCAGGATTCTCAAGGTTTCTGAAATCCATTTTGACTAAGGCATATTTGTAATCCTCAGGGATTTTAACAGAAAAACTTGTTGGCTTCAACATTCCTTTCATTGCGTTAAGAAGATTTGATGGAAAAAGAGCAGTTGATGTTAGTTCTCCGTTTTCAGAAAGGACAATTTCTTCATCAAGAACCTCTGGCGGCCAAGCATCCCTTGGGTTTGTGAGAGTTATATATTCAACATCACCAAATTTTTGCATAACTAACTCAATGGAAGCGTTAAGGATTTCATCAAAATCATCAAATTTCAAAGTTTTTCTATGCCCCTCTATGTCTCCACAAACAAGCGAATATTTAACACCAAGATCTTCAAGAACTTCTTTTACATCAAGGTCAAGTTCATCAACAACAATAATAGGTATGCCTAAGTATGAGGCAATGGGACTAGCTGCAACTCCAAGGTTATATCCAGATTCATTGTCTTCTATTAGAAGAACCGCATCACTACTCTCCCAGTACTTTTTTGCAATTTCTAAGGACCATTCTTCTGCAGATTTAGAAGTATCAATAAATTCATTAACGCTTCCAATTTGATGTATTGCCTTCTCAACAGCTTGGGAAGGGGTACTAAAATTTTGAATATAAAGTGGAATAATTTTTTGGTTCCCCTCCTGGTCATAATGAACTGCTAGTGGAGTTGCTATCAATGCATAAAACGGGTCTGAATCTGAAACAGCTATTGCATCAGGTACATACGAAAGACTACCAGAAATACTAAAAAATTCATCAGTGGACAAGGCACTTACCGTTGTTTCCATAGGTTTCCACGTATATATTCCAATCGATGCAATAACAAATACCAAAACTCCAATTACTACTATTAATTTGTCATTTTTATTCATAATTTGTCCCCAGATAAATGTAGTTGCTTCTATTCTAGTATATTTGTATCTTTCTATATAATATTTTCTATTATATAATTTCTAGTGCAATGTTCTATTGCTTTTTCTCTCCTATATAAACTAAAAAACAAATATTATCATATCAATGAAAATTTCCACAAAAATTTAAAAAAAGACTAGGAATACTTTTAAAAAGTAAACCTTGCATTACAACAAAAAAAGGAGAAAACAAATATGGTTGGAGAAGAAATGTCCCCACAACTTCAGGATCAAATAAACAGATTCCAACAGTTAAAAGCACAAGTCCAAATGATTGCACAACAACGTCAACAAATTGAATTGCAGTTAAGAGAAACTGAAGAAGCATTGAAAGAATTGGAAAAAACTGCTGCCGGAACACCTATCTATAAAAGCGTAGGTGCGATACTTATAAAAACAAAAGCAAAAAGCGATATTAAAAAAGAGTTGATGTCAAACAAAGAATCTCTAGAATTGAGAAAAACTACATTGGAAAAGCAGGAAGGTAGAAGCCAGGAAAAATTAAACGAATTACAAAGTAAGATTCAAAATGCTCTCAATCTTGCAGGCAAGGAAGCTTGATGTTAAAAAAGAGGAACATATCTGTATACTCTGATTTCAAAACAGGTTTTTTTTGTAAATTCTTTTTATTTTTAGGATTGATCCTTCTAATCTTTTATGTTATTCAATGGACAGTTCCTTTGATTACCATTAACGAAAATGTATCGGGAATTATTCTTGCTTTCTCGATATTACTTTTAGGGATAGGAATTATCGCATTTTTTTTCAATCGCCAACTTGCAAAGTTAGCAGAAATTGCAGATGAAATTGAACACGGAGATGAATCAGAACACCCTAAAAAAAGTGATAAGTAAAGAAAAAAGATAATTTATTTTCCAAATCTTCTTTTCCTATTCTGATAAGTTCGTATTGCCTTGAGAAAATCTCTTTTTTGAAATGCTGGCCAATAAACATCCGAGAAATAGAGTTCTGAGTATGCAAGTTGCCAGAGGAGAAAGTTAGATATCCGTTCTTCTCCAGAAGTTCTCAGTATGAGATCAGGATCTGGTATGCCATCTGTGTAAAGGTATGATGACACTGTTGATTGAGAGATATCCTTTAACTCTAGTGTGCCTTTTTTAACATCATCAGCAATTTGTTGTATTGCCTCAACAATTTCTTCCCTTCCGCCATATGCCAGTGCGATGTTGAAAAAATAGTTGTCATATTCTTTTGTCGAGTCAACGATTTCATTTGCAGATTGCCTAATGTCTTCTGGCAGAGATTCAAGATCACCTAATATTCGTACTCTCACCTTGTTTTTATGAATTCGCGAATCTTTTGCAGCCCTATCTAATTCTTTTTTACATAGATCCATCAAAATTGTGACTTCATCAGTGCTCCTATTAAAATTTTCTGTAGAAAATGCATAGACTGTAAGTATGTTGATTTTTAATTCAAAGCACCAATCTAAAATATCTTCTATTTTATCTCTTCCAAAAAGATGACCCGCCTTTGGAGATAGGCCAAAACTTTCTGCGAACCGGCGATTTCCATCCATTATCACAGCAACATGTTCTGGAACAGGGAACTGTTTTATCTCTTCGATAAGTTTGTAATCTCTAAACTCGCTAATCTTTTTTGTAAAATATTTGTAAATGTTAGATTGGTATATCGCCGTTAATATTTTTTGTCCTGCATTGCTTTTAATTGCATATTTTTCAATCTCATCAAATTTTTTTCTTGCAATGGTTTTTAAGGATGGTTTTTTAGAACTTATTATACTACCCCATTTTGTCAAATACTCTTTTAGGTATATATAAATTAAGATTGGCCAAAAGAACTTTGTAAACATTATCCAAGCAAGAAATCCCCAACCTTTAAGTTGTGGGATGAATTGCATGGAGATTAAAGCTAAAATGTTGCAGGCGTTTTCTTCCCCTCGAGGAAAAAGCTACGCAATTCGTTACGTGAAGAGGCGACTCTTGTATTTTTTAATTAAAAAAGGGAAAAAGAATTTATTTTATCCTAGATTTTTTCTACGGTTCATCTTTATGCTCTTCTTCGATATAAATATATCCTTTTTTGAAGAGAATAATGATAAATATGATTATTACTGCTATTATACCTACAATGGCGATGACCCATGTCAGTGGAACCTCTGCGATATCCTTTCCAGAAATTTCACTTCCAACGATAGCAAATGTTGAGAATCCTGGTATTTCTACTTCATAATATACATAGAGATCATCTTCATCAGTCTTTGTCGTTGTGAACTCTTGCCAGCTATTATTATGATATCTCAGTAACATGACTGTTTTTTTATCTATATGGTTGTCCTCAAACCATGATTGTTCGACTTTGAATGTAATTGTCACTAGAGAAAGGTCAGTTGCCTCAGTATTGATTTCTATGTCTATGTACATATAGACTGTTTTACTTGGTGCTATTGCATTGGTTGGTTTTTCTTCGAGTGTTTTGATATTAAGGGTCACGTTTTCTAGGTTGTTTGCCGCTGTTATTTTAATTTCTTCAAGTACAATATTGTAATCCTTAAGAGATATTGTTTCACTTTCCCCTTTTACGATTTCATCAATGAGTTTAGTAATTTCTATTTCCTCTGGAGATATTGTGAATGACCATGTCTTTGTCGCGGTATTACCTAAATTATCAGCAACTTCTAAAGTAACCGTGTGAGTCGAGTATGATAATGGATTAGATGGCACGTATGTAACTGTTGTTGCGGTTATTATGGCATTTGATGTGACATCATCATTAAAAGTTAATTTAACACTACTTGTATCTATACCACCGGTATCTGAATAAGTTGCCTTTATTGTCGGTGTTCTATCTGTAATTTTTGAGCCATCTGCAGGTGAAACGATGGAAATAGTTGGGCCATTATAATCTTCTATAGTAAAACTGAATGTACTGGAGGAAGTTTCTTGTGAATCATTATCTAACACTAAAGCATAATAAGTAACTGTTATGCCTTCTGGGAATGGGCCTAATGTTGCTGAATATGTTGTACCAGTTTGCAATGTCATCTGTTTTGAGTGATCGATTCCATCATTCCAAAACAAATCAACACTTATAACATCGGCGCTAAATGCACTAAGTACTACAGATATGTTAACGGTGTCTGAATTTGTAATCGTTGTAGGTTCATGAGATACCGATATACTTGAAGAATAAGTCGCAGGTATTACACCTGGTGTCCCTCCTGGAGATGGGCTACCACCCCCACCGCTCGAAATAGTAAACGTCCAGTTACCATATCCAGTATAACCAGCATAGTCAGTTGCTGCAACAGAAACGCTATGTAGTCCTGTAGAGATCGTAGATGACACATATCGAACCAACGCCTCTGTTATATTTGTTGGAGTAACTGAGGCGCCATCTAGAGTCATTGTAACAGCACTAGTATTAATGCCAGAGCCAGTATCGCTTAAAGTTGCTCTGATTGTTGGATTTGTTGTGGTAATTGTGCTTCCAGAGCTAGGTGATTGCGGCGTTACTGTTGGAGCCGATGTATCAAGTATTATTGTATCGCTGACTGCACTAGCAATATTGGCATAAGCTGTCGACCCTTGATCGCCAACGGCGTTATCTTTTGCTTTGAAATAGACTGTTTTTGTATCATCGGTTGAGGAAAGTGTCCAGGATTTTGTTGTAGCGTAACTCTCCCAACTAGCACCACTGAAATTCGTATTGTTGCTGATCATCATATATGTAGCGCCCGTGGCACTTAATGTTAAAGTAACTGATGTTGAGGTTGCATAAGAAGCGCCACTGTTTACTGAAATGCTTAAGCTTGTTGGGGGTTGTGTATCTATTGTAAATGAACGGACAGATGAATAATTTGACTGATGGGTTGTATTTCGTGCTCGTACTGACCAGTAGACTGTATCACCATGGTTGTAATCTACAGTGTCAGCATACAGACTTGTTGTTGAACCTGTATTTGTAAGATTAGTTGAAGAATTTCCATACTTATAATCGTAATTGATGGTACCAGCTCCAGTTACTTGAGACCATCGCAATCGCGGTGTAGTATCATTGACATATGCTTCACTCGTTGGATATTGAGGAGAAGGTATTGCCAAACCTGATACTGATATCGTGAATGATCGTTGGCTGGTCACTGCTGAGTTGTTTGCCATATCAAATACTTTAACTTTCCAGGAGTACGTTCCAGCTGAAAGGGTGCCTGAGGTATAAGTTTTTGTGCTTGAATTTAGGGTGCCGCTATCAACAACATTCCCAGATTGTGAGATTGTTATATAGAAATTCTTTGTTCCTTGAGTATTTGGATCTGACCAGCTAAATGTAGGTGTTTGCGTGGTAACTGTAGCACCGTCTGCTGGCGAACTTAAAGTAACAGCTGATGGAGCAGTAGTATCAAGTGCAATTGTTGCAGATATTGCAGTTGCATTATTTCCCGCTCCATCTGCCGCTTTATAGTAAACATATTTAGTACCCTCAGAGGAGGTCAGAACCCAAGATAACGATGTTGTGTAATTATATTGAGTCCAATTACTCCCATCGTTGCTTATATATACTTTTGATGGGCCACCACTTGCTGAGAGTGTAAGAGTCACATTGGTAATGTTGGTATAAGAAGCTCCGTTATTTACGGAAAGAGATAAATTTGTAGGTACTTGGGTATCAACTGTAATTGAATCCGATGTAGTGTATACGTTACTTGCACTATCCTTAACGCGGAGGTACACTGTTTTTGATCCGTCAGCACCAGATGGTAACGTGAAATCATAGGTATTCGCCTTAGTTATCCAACTAGTCATATTGAAAAAATTGGTGTCATTATCAATTTTCATATGAGTAGCATCAGACGCAGTAATAGTCAAGGTTACGTTTAGATCATTCGTAGAACTGTTCCCACTATTTATTGACAACGATGCATCGGGAGCCACTGTATCAAGCTCAATTGAATCATATGTTGAGACGTTGGCACCTGCAACATCCCTAAAATTTATGTAAACTGTTTGGGTCACTCCATCACCAGAAGATGAAGATAACGCCCAGTTCGTTTTTGATGTAGAATATGTCTCCCATGTTGCACCTGAAAAATTTAGGTAGTTACTTACTTTCATTTTCGTGGCGCCTGTTGCACCTATAGTAAGATTTACATATCGTGATGTTGTATAGGTTGTACCACCGTTGATAGAAAGAGATTGTGAACTTGGTGGTGTAGTATCTACTTCAACCGTGCCGATAGTATCTCCATTTTGAGCAGGGTTATCTGATACACGAATTGTATATGTTCCTTCAGATACGTATCCATCGCTCTCGTTTTTACCGTTCCATGTATATTTATAAGTACCACTTGGGCTTTCAGCCATTACCCGGTCTTCTGCGATCAGTTCAGATTGATCATTAAATATGTTGACGTACAACGTTTGACTACTAGTGAAAGTAATTGTTATTGTTGTGGTGTCGTTCAACCCGTTTCCATCTCCTGGGCTAAAGATGCTTGGTGAGATGTCCGAGCTACTGGGGGTTATTGCTATACTTGGTATTACCATAAAAATGTGCAATATTAACAAAGAAGACAATATTATGGTCAAGGTTTTTTGATTTCTTTTCATGTTTTTCACCTCACGGATTGATATTCTCATAGGGGTTATTCTTTTGATCTAGTTCTTCCCAAATAGTTTCTACTGTGTTATAAATAGAAAGTCTCAGATATGCAAGTTTATATGGTGCTTCACCTGAAGAATTTGTTATTGTTGATCCATTGAAAACAAGCTGAGCTGTTACTGTTCCAGTCTGATTGCCGAAATAGGTGATGTTCTTGGCGTTAGTAATATATTTTGCACCTGAATCGTTAAATAGATCCCCATAAAGTTCATATTTGGTTTCATTTTGTGTGACATTTATGGATACGTTGATTACAACATCTCCATTTTGATTGGTGTAGTTGCTGTAGCTACCGGCAATTGTTGCTTCTCGTGTTGCTGATTCAAAATCAGTATAGTTGTGGTAACCTGTAGTGTTGATCATGTTGTCACATTCGAACCATGAATCAGTGTCGAATATTTTCGCTCTGAATTCAAACGTTCCATTGAAGTGTTTTCTATAGATTTTTGTTCCAGTGAAGTTGAGTGTTACATTAATACCACTGGTAAATGTTTTTGAGGCGGTGGTGATGAGCGTGTTATTGCCAACGTCAAATAATCCGGCGAATATCTCGTAGTTACCTGAAGAGTTTAAAGTGATAGGTACGATTACTCTTAGTTGATCATATGGTGTCCCTCCACCTGATGTGTTGACTCTGGAATCCTGTATCGATCCATTAAATGTTACTGGTGATGCAGAGAAGTCGTTTGGTGAGTAGCTTCCAGTTGTATATTCATCAACTCTATTGATTTCATTCCATGTAGTAGTGTTTATCACGCAGATCCAGGCTACAAGAGTTTCTCCATTCCATCCGTCATTTTGAGCATTCGCTATTTGTTTTCCATCGAAGTTTAGCGGGAACGTTTGTTCCCCTGTTGAGGTTATGTTGATGTCTGTTCCTTCCCATGTTATCCATTTCCATTGGTAGCCATCAATCCAGTGGAGACCTCCTTCAAGGAAGTAGGTTCCTGTTTGTGAGGCATTTAGCGTAACATTTATTGTTAAATAGCTAGTACCATTTGCATAATCAGTGTTATTAATTATTCTTACAGGGGGTGCTGCAAAATCAGTGTAATCATAGCTATTTGTAGTATTATCATCGTGAGCGATGTCATCCCATTGCCCTTCTTGACTGATACCAACCCATACGTCATAAGGGCCAGATTGTTCACTACTTCGTATTGCTCCACCGTTGAAATTGATCGGTATTGTTGTTGTTTGATTTGTTAAATTGATCTGGGTTCCAAAACCTGTTATGAATCGCCATTCCCATCCCTGTTTATAGTGGAGACCTGCATGGACATCTAGCGAAGTATTTTGATACGCTGAAGATGCATTGATAGTAACGTTTACTGTCAGATAATCGGTTGCGTTGTTGTAATCACTTGTACATTCTATTGTAAGTCCAGGTGGACTGAAACTGTTTGTTGAATAGTCACTAGAGGTAGTATATTCTGCATGGGCAATATGGTCCCATGTTGTAATATTTTGGACACCGGTCCAGATAGTGAGTTTTCCATTGTAACTTTTTTGTTGTAACATGTTATAAATTTCTCCAGCATTGAAGTTGAGAGCTATAGAATTAGTTCCTTCAGAAAGCGTTCTTGGAGATCCGGTTCCGGTGATAAACATCCATTCGTCCCAACCTCTTGATGTATCAATATAGTGGACTCCTCCATGGACGTCATAGGTTCCAGAATTTCCTGAAGAAACGTTGATTGTTAAATTAACAGTAAAATAAGAACCGTTCACTGATTCATTGATGTAATCTCCTGTTACCGACATAGTCATCTGTGGTCCAGGGAGATCGTTCTTATTGTATTGCTGTGTTGTGTATTCCTTGTGTCCGATTTCATTCCAAGTATTGATATCACTTAATCCCATCCATACTTCTAAATTATCATTGTATCCATCTGGTAAGCCTGAGCGTATTTCACCTGCATTAAAATTCAAAGACATGTTATTTGTTCCGTTTGAAAGATAAACCCAGTTTCCTCCTCCCGTTAGGAACTGCCACCACCCATTGGAATCTACATAGTTTATACCGCCATGTAGATCATAAGTATCTGCATAGGAATCTGAAGACACATTTAATGTCACATTGATCGTAATATAAGAAGAATTCAAATAGTCACATTGTCCATCACTCATTGATTCAAATTGAATTGGTGGAGGAGGTGCTTGACTAGAAGTGTAACTCTGAGTAGTATACTCATAATGATCGACATCAGACCAAGTTGTGGTATTTCTCAACCCTATCCAGACTTTGTACGGTCCATCGTATCCACTTGAATAGATGTCACCAGCGTTAAAATTCAAAGGTACAATATTATCTCCTTCAACTACAGTGATTTGATCCCCAGTACCGGTGATCCAGTTCCAGTTACTATTGTGTAATCCGCCATCCAACCAATAGGTTCCATTGCTTGTCTCATGCAAACTTACATTCACCGTTAGATAAGATCCATTCATATAATCAACAGTTCCATCAGTCATGTTTTCTCTAACAATACGTACTCCTGGTGCTGCAGCAGCAAAATCCGTATAATTATATGAGGAGGTTTCTAACTCAGTAGACGCAACCAACTGATAGGTCGTGGTATTCTCGACACCAATCCATATCTTGTATGGCCCATCTTGCAGGCTATTATATATTTCACCGCCGTTGAACGTCAATAATTGATTTGTTTCGCCGGAACCTAATATATATTGATCCCAAGTACCTGTGATAAACCACCAGTTATCCCACCCATTGGTGGTTTCAACCCAATGAACCCCACCATGGATCGTATACGTGTCAGAGGTTGATACGTTTAAGGTAAGATTCACGATGAGATCGCCGTTCACATCTATTTGTTCAGTTGCTGAAACGACACTCACGGCAGATGCACTGAAATTAGAGTAACTGTATGGACTTGTATCATACTCTGCATTCGCGATATGTTGCCAGGTCGACGCGTTCTCTATACCAATATGCACTTTCAAAATACCAGCGTAATTGTTTACTTGAAGAGCGTCGCGTATCATACCTTGATCGAAGTTTATAGATAAATTGTATGTTCCTTGGCTAAGGGTATATTCATTTCCTGTACCAGTGATGAACCGCCAGTCGTCCCAACCATTTTGATATTCAATCCAGTGGATACCACCGCCGATGTGATAAGTGCCATTTTGGTTGACGATCACCTGTACTTGAACTGTCAGATAATCGGTTTCATTTGTGAAATCAGTGAAGTTTTGTGAATTACCAAACTGTATACTTGGGGATGTAAAATTAGCCGTGGTATAATTACTGGTTTGTCCTTCCTTATTCGCAATCATCTCATAGTTTGGAAGCCGATCCAAGCCTATCCAGTATGAATAGGGCCCATTTTTTCCACTTGCTGCAATTTCCATTCCACTGAAATCAAGATTGATAAGATTAGTCCCATAGTTGAGCGTTACTTGTTGTCCCATCCCTGCGATAAAGAACCAATCGTTATTCTCGACGTAGTGGATACCACCATGGATATCATAGGTATGATTTGCATATTCATCTGAAGTAGTTGTAATATTTACCAAAATTCTCAAGTAATCCCCATTACTTATGACGCTATCATTCATGACTGTCATTGATATCGGAGGATCGGGGAAATCAGAACTGACATTATAACTCGCTGAATAATAATGATAATTATCGATATCTGGACCTATCCATCCTCCAATTCTTTCACTAAAGCCTATTCCAACAACAAAGGTACCGTTGTATGAACTATTCTCCGCAGATATGTCTCCGATATTGAAGTTCAATGGGATGATGTTTTCTCCTTCGCTCAGTTCAATTTCCTGCCCGGCTCCAGTGATGAAATCTCCAAAATCACCTCCAATATTTTCTGTGAAATGGAGGCCTCCGTGAATATCATAGGTTCTTGTTTCTCCACCAAATGCACCTTCTCCTACGACTATTGAGGCGTTAATTGTTAAGTATGTGCTACTGTTAATATAGTCATGCAGCCCACTTTGATTCATCCATGATTTGTTGAAATATACTGATGGTGTCTCAAACTCAGTATAGTAATAGGTCCTGGATGTACTGTTTTCCTTTTCACTTACCCGTACATAATTGTCATTGTCGAATATCTCTATATGGAATTTAAATTGCCCATCATAGCCCTTTTCATAGATCTCACTTCCTTTGAAATTCAATACAAGCGTAGGGGTGGTTCCCTGGACAAGATTGAAGACTTCGGTTCCTGTTCCCGTTATCCAATACCATTCATCCCAGTACCCATGGGAAACGACCTTATGGAGTCCACCATTAAGTGAATAGTTACCCGTCTGAGTAACATTCACGGTGACATTGATAGTTAAATAGTCATATTGTCCATTCACGTTGGTATCGTTCCCATAATCAGTAATATTACTAAATGAGACCACTGGAAGTTCGAAATCAGTATAGCTGTATTGTGCAGTTTGGAATTCAGCGTAATCAAGACTTCTACCTGGTCCCCAATCACTTTGTTCACGTAATTCAAGCCAACCTGAATATGGTCCATTGACTTGCTTGGCGTTGATAAGACTTCCACTAAAAGATACTGTGACTGTTTGAATACCACTGATGTCATTTATTTCTTTATCTGTCCAGGTGATATCTGTTGGGGGTTCAAAACCGCTGCTTTCTTTATAGAACGGTCCTTCTAAGATAAAGTCGGCAGGACTTGATAGACCAGATGCGTTGATTGTCAGATTAACATCAATTGAATTATAGAGACTATTGCTATCTGAATCATTTGCATAAATAGTGACTGCTTGAATATAGGGCGCAAGTGAATATTCTTTTAGATCGAGGATACTAACCACTCCAGCATCGTCATATCTTGTTCTGTTAACTAAGAAGTTAATATCTGGAGAATACCACTCCTGACCAACAACCGAACTTGAAGCGTTTGTATAGTTGACCTTTACACACGAAAACGTCCCTTTCTGTGTTGTTTTCGCTTCATAACAGTCTATCACCGTAGCAGTCACATTCTCTCCCCACCATGACCGGGTGGACCAAGTCTTCGAATTATATAGGGGGAACTCTAGGTCATTAATTAGGTAGTCGATTTCCATTTGATCGTTAAGAACAATCCAATCAATATCGTTTAATGTTACATACTTCGTTTCATAGGTTGTTGAAGTTTCTTCTCCAATATAGTAACATAAATACGATGTAGATAAATCTCCAATGGTGTATTGATTACGATCCCATTGTTTCAGAGGTTTTCCATCAACAATGTATTTGATTGTAGACGTCCCATTGTTATCCGTTTGATTTAGCTCCCATTCATCAGTTGTATGCCATGTCGGCTCTTCAAAAATAGGAAGCGACACTGTTGATGCATTTAATATGAGACTGAGTAAAGCGTAAGCTAGTTCATCAGCACTTCCGTTACCTGGATTGATAATTGCAGTCGATGTAGTCGTTATTACGGAATTATTAGTTTGATTTGTTACAACCTGGGAGACATTGTAGAAATTACCGAATGTAACGTTGATGTTGGTATTTATAAGATTTTTGTATTCACTTGAGACATTAAACGTATGGTTTGTCTGATTAAGTATAGGGCCATCAAGGGTAAGGTAAAAAGTGGCGTTGTAGTAGATTGTTTCTGTAGAAGAAACAGAAGTATTAACTACGTTATCAAGGTTTGCGTTATACGTGCCTGACTTATATAGGTCGAGGTTTGAACCGTCTAATTTGAGACTGACATATATCTGCAGGAAGTCAGGTGGGCCTTCTTCCCCTCCTCCTCCACTGGAATCTTCATCGAGAGAGACGTTTACTGTCGGACCATAACTCCCCATCATCTGAAGATATCCTGCTACTTCTGTTTGACTCACATTTTGATTGTTGTTTCCCACGCCTGGCATGAAATCCAGAGCAAAACGAATCAACGGACTCTCTGCAACGATGGATCTATTCACCGTTATCTTGACATCATCTAAATCAGAAAATTCGACAACCATGCTCAGATTATCAGGTTGTGCAGGGTTTAAGCTGAAGTTGTTCCAGTATATTGTCCCTTCACTACTGACGTTTATCGAGGGATTTGAAAAAGCGGCATAGTAACCGTCTTTAAACGCGATCACATTATAAATCGATTTATAAAGAATCGGTATCATGAAGTATCCTGATTCATTGTTATATGTCATATTGTTTGTATATTCCATATCTCCTTTCCCCATTCCTTCCATCATATGGGTGAAATCAGTGTCTAGCACGACAATCTGTGAATTATTCAAGATTTCGCCTGAATCACTGGAATTTATTCTCCCATAGATATAAGAATAATTAACAAAGAGTTGAGGAAGTTCGATATCAATCCAAATGGTTTGACCATCAGACACAAAAACACTCCAATTTCCGTATGATACATACCCATCAAGAAATGCGTTCAAGTCGTACATTCCCGCACCAGCATTTTCTACGCTTAAATTAAAACTATATTCACCAGTAGAATTGGTATATTGAGAACTATTTTCAAACCAATCTCCTGGACCCTGTTTAAACATTTCAAGGTAGACATCAGAAAGCGGACTGCCATCTCCATCTGTCACATTACCACGCACCATGGTCACACCACCAGATCCTGGTCCACCACCAGGTAGAACCAAGGGAAAGAAATCCCCACCATTTGGTATATTATCAGAGCAGTTATAGGGAACTAGTGTATCACCAAGGCCATCATCGTTAGTATCACTTCCAGCGTAGTCATGCCAGTAGTTCCCACCAAGATACGAACCACCGATAATGTTTGTTCCTGATGTTTTATTAATATTCCACGTGTTGTTTCCATTATCCCCAGCGTTGTTCGTGTTGTTGAAGTAGTTGTTGTAGATGAGAGTGTTGTTTGAAGAATCTAAGAAGATACCGTTCGCGTTGTTTGAGTTTACGGTGTTGCCCGCAATGGTATTATAATTACTGGAATCTTGCAAGCAAATACCACTATCATTGTTCAAGTTAGCAGTGCTGTTTGTAACTGTGTTATTATGTGATTCTTGGAACAACTCGATGCCGCTGTGATTGTTTGAATTTGCGGTGTTGTTTGTGAGGGTGTTATTGCTCGAAAAATCTAAACAGATACCCCCCTCGTTGTTCGAGTTTGCAGTGTTATTTATAACTGTGTTATTGCACGACTCCCACAACCAGATGCCGTGGTTAATGGTATTCGAATTGGCGGTGTTCCCAATGATGGTATTGTTATTTGAAGACTCCAGGTGGATGCCGTCGCTGTTATTATAGATTGTACAGTTTCTTATTTCAATATTATCTGAATTATTTAGGTAAATACCATCAGTTGTTGCTTTAGTAATGGTAAAGTTATATACCATTGCTCCCGAAATGTTAATCATGATACCATAATAGACACCTGACGCATTGATAATAGTATTACCAGCATTCTCACCCTGAAGAGTTATGCTTTTATTGATATAAACAACGGCGTCAGAACCACCACCCGAGTATGTTCCATTGTACACGTAAACTGTATCACCGTTGGATGCGTTATCAATAGCATCCTGAATGTTTGTATAGTTACCACTTCCATCGGTTTTAACAGTCAAAGTTTTAGCACCAACAGTTATTGTAAAACTAGATAACATCCCAACAAACGACATCAGTAGCATCACGGTCACAATCAATGTGCTCAAAAGCTTCTTCTTTAATCTACTATTTACTAAAAACTCTTTTTTGAATAGCATCCACATCCACCTTTTCCTATCCGTTATTACTCAAAGTAAAATGTGCATTACGCACACATTACCTTTATCAATTCAATTCAAAATAGATTTAGTGAATATATATTTTTCCCTTGATGTTTACATTTCTAATTCAGCCATTACACCACCAATATTTTTCTTTCCAAATCCATCACGACTTTTGAGCTCAATATAGTACAAGATTTTGTAAGTAGAGGGCTAATTGATTTTATTTTTAACTCTATAGAATAACCAAGTTACAACAAAATATGGGTAAGCAGTTAATGGCATATTATTACACAATTACACAAGATATTTACTACTAAAACCTTTATATAGAAAAACCCTATTTCGACTTCCTACGATTAAAGGTGATAACCTGGGAAACATTAAACAAACTCATATAAAAAACATTGCAAAAGAGCTAGTGAAAGAATATCCAGATCAGTTTAAACATGATGATTTTCAGCATAATAAAGAAAAAGTTGAGGAACTGGTCGAGGTTAGCAGCAAATTGATGAGAAATAAGATAGCCGGATACATTACTAGAATTTTAGCTTCTCGAAACAAAGGTAGAAACAATCGACCTATTTCTGAGTAATAACCCAAAATTTATTTTATGAAGGTAAATCTTTGATTAGGGTGAGTTTATAGAAAAAATCAATAAAGTCTTGACTGATCTGCAACATGGTAAGTTTGTTTTAGTGTATGACAGTGAAAATAGAGAAGGTGAAACAGATTTTGTTATAGCTTCTCAATTTGTCACACCTGAATCAATAAAAAGAATGAGGCAAGATGGCGGCGGGTTAATATTTCTTATGACTTCAAAAGAAGTCGCAGATCAATTACAAATGCCATTTTTAGCTAATTTGTATTCTGATATTAGTGATAACTACCCTGTTTTAAAAGAACTTGTCCCAGATGATATACCTTACGATACAAAATCTTCCTTTTCTCTTTATATAAATCATAGGGAGACGTTTACAGGTATAACTGACCATGATAGAAGTCTTACTATGCAAAAATTTGCTGAATTAATTAAAAGAATCAAGAGTCTTGATAGTGACTTGGCAATTAAAGAATTTGGTAGGGAGTTCAGATCTCCAGGGCATGTCCCTATATGTGTAGCTTCTAAGAATCTTCTTAATGAAAGGAGAGGTCATACTGAGTTTGTCATCGCACTCATGCAAATGGCAGGTCTTGTTTCTGCTGGAGGCGGATGTGAAATCATGGGGAATAATGGCAAGGCTTTATCCAAGGAAGATACTATGAGATATGCTGAAAAAAACAATTTCGTCTTTTTAGAAGGAAAAGAAATTGTAAAGGCGTGGAAACAATGGTCAAAGTAATGGCAACTGGAACATTTGATTTACTTCATATGGGACATATTTATTATTTAAAAGAAGCGAAAAAAATGGGCGATACACTTTCTGTTGTTGTTGCGAGGGATTCAACTGTTCGAAAGTTAAAGCATGAGCCTGTAAATCCAGAAGAAATACGATTGGATCTGATAAAAGAAGTAAAGGTTGTCGATGAAGCGTATCTGGGATATGAAGATGACATGTATGCAATTGTTGAAGAGGTTAAACCAGATATAATTGCACTTGGGTATGATCAGATCCATGATGAAAATACAATTAAAAGCGAGTTGAAAAAAAGAAAGCTTACTGTAAAAGTTGTAAGACTTTCAGAATACAAATGCGGAAGTGATCTTGATGGCACGCGTCGCATCATTCAGAAGATCATATCTGCATATGAATTCCAAAAAAAAATAGAGAGAATTGAGGGAAAATGAAAAGAATAGGCATTGCTGATACCACATTTGCCCGTTACGACATGGCAAAATCGGCAGAGGATGAGTTAAAGTCTAATATCACTGGTTTTAAAATAGTAAGATACACTGTACCAGGGATAAAGGATCTGCCTGTTGCTTGTAAAAAATTATTTGAAGAGCAGAACTGTGATATTGTGATGGCCTTGGGCATGCCTGGTCCTAAACCTATTGATAAACAATGTGCCCATGAGGCTAGTACAGGCCTTATACAAACCCAACTTATGTGCAATAAACATATAATCGAGGTGTTTGTTCATGAGGATGAGGCAAGCAATGGAAAAGAACTAGTATGGCTTGCTGATAGACGAGTGCGGGAACATGCGTTAAACGTCATTGACTTGTTGTTTCATCCTAAGAATCTCGCCAGAAAAGCTGGTGAGGGCCTGCGTGAAGGATTTGAAGACGCAGGACCAATTAGATAGGGAGGTATGATAAAAGTGGTAAAAGAAACTATAAAAATTGGGGCTGTTGTTTCCGAGTTTAACTATGACATAACAATGATGATGCTTGAGCGAGCAAAGGAACACGCACAGTTTCTCGGTGCTGAAATAAGTCAGGTTGTTAAAGTGCCTGGTGTTTTTGACATGGGTCTTGCGATAAAGAAGCTGCTGGAACGAAAGGATATTGATGGTGTAGTAACGCTTGGGGCAGTTATCGAAGGAGAAACAGAGCACGATGACATTGTTATTCAGCATGCAACTCGGAAGATAGCTGACCTCGCACTAGAGTATAATAAACCCGTCGGTCTTGGTATTTCTGGACCCGGTATGACAAGACTCCAAGCAGAAAAAAGGATAGAACGGGCAAAAACTGCTGTGGAGGCGGTAGTAAAACTCTACAGAAGATTAAAATTATAGGGAAACAACCCAGACGCTCAATTTAAAGACCGTTTCTGTCTATTCGATAAAAATTGTACAAAATACCTTTTTATTTCTTTTTATCAATCATTTTAAAAACAGAAGGTAAATGGATGGTATACGAACCATCTTTTTGTATAATAATGGGTTCTTCCTCTAAAAGGCCCTTTATGTCTATACTATATTTACCAGGTTTTTCAATGCCTATTGTCTCTGGAGAATCAATTTCATCTACTTCGGATTTGATTTTTTCAATGATTGCCCTGCGTCTTTCATCGTCTATCGGCTCTATAGTTTCTTGTTTCTCTGTTTTTAATTCATCTCCGTTTTCGATTATTTTCTCATTGATTATCTTTCGAATTTCTTTTGGTTTTATTGTAACCCATTTTCCTGATTTGTCAATGCCGTCTTTATTTTTCTCCATTAATGTCTCCATTATTTTGGAGGTTATGTCTTTATTTACTTCGCTGCTAATAATATTTCTCTCGTTTTCATCTAACGGTTGTTTTGTAAAGAAAAATCGATTTCCACCGCAATCTGAACATCCTTTTAACAACTGAGATGATCCTTCTTCGAATACATGTCCACATTTAAGACACTGGTGAGGCATTAGCTTACTCCTTTACCAGATATTATCGTGGTTTCTATTTTATCATGATCTTTATGGACCATTTTTAGAAGATGCGCAGGCCCTATTACAGTCATACGTGGTTTTTTTATTACGCCAAAAACCCTTTGGAAGAAGCTAGTTTTCTCTTCTTCATATCCTCCCATTTCGATACCAATAAATGTGTCGTGGTCTATCTCTTTCATAGTATTCTCTATAAGGGCTGTTTGTTCTGTTGGTGTAAGACCATGTTCAAGCACCAAGATCCTTCCCTGTCTGACTTCTTTCAGTATATACTTCAGTTTTTCTGAGGATGAAAGATCATTTAATTTCCGGCGTGAGATAAGGTTGAATGAAATTCCTTTTTCTTTTTTTACCATTTCTTTCATCTCCTCTTTTTAATTCTTTTTTTTCCGAAATGTTTTACCATATTGTTATACAGATCTTCAGTATTATAGCCAGTTAATGCACTAATGGGGACAACAGGATGCTGAGGAAATGCAGATTTTAATGTGGCGGGACTTGCTTCATCTGCATCTATTTTATTTGCCGCTATAAGTATGGGCAGATCTCTTGCTTCTAAGTTTCCTATGATGGTAACATTAACTTGAGTGAAAGGATCTTTAGTAGAGTCCATAACTAAGACTACGCCATCTATATCCTCTAGCCATCTTATCGACTCTATAACTCCCTCGGTTGCTTCTTTTGCCCGCATTCTCGATTCTTCTTTATTCAGCCCATATGTGTTCATAAACTCCTTATAATCTATTTTAGTTGCTATTCCAGGGGTATCTACTAAATCCATAACGAGAGATGAACCGCCATTGTCTATCTTTATATTGGTTTTCCATTTTGCCCTTCTTGTTTCATGAGGAATATCTGATACACTCCCCATGATGTCTCCAGTCCACTCTCTGAGAATCCGGTTTGCTAAGGTAGTTTTTCCGACATTTGGTGGACCGTAAATGCCAATCTTGGCATGTTTTTTACCAAAAATTTTTTGGATGATATGTGAAAATTTCCCTCGCTTGAATCTACTAAATATTCCCATCCCTTTGTTCCTCCTAGCAACTAGGTCAAATCTAGAAAATAGTATATTAATTATGGTTTATTAGCTTAGTGGTTCGCGTTTAAATTACCCCTTAAACTTACAAGAATAATCATTCTAATAAGATGAGTTGTTTGTGTTTTTAGATAAATAATAACTCTTTAGAGAATGAAATTCGCCCCCAAACAGCGAATATTAAAACCTTTGATGGGGAATTGGACGAGGACAATGCAAATTTTTCGTTCAATTTCTCTTCTACTTTTTTTAATATCGGCAATTGTACAAAAAAAATTAAGAAGATTGAAATAGGGGCTTTGGGATGCTATTTACCAAATACCGTATTTCAATCCGATTTTAGAGAGTGCGAGAGAGTAATTGCTGATTGTGGGACAACCAAAGCAATTACTTTCTCTACATTGCATCAAACAGAACAGAATATATCCAAACAAAGACGATTATTAGGAATATTACTGTTCCGCCTGTTATCACAGTTTTTATTATATCCATCTTTTATTTACCTCCTCCCACCTCCTTTAAATAAAGAAGTGAGTCTAAAAAATAATTCTCAAAAAATAAATATAGAAAATCTATCTGTCTATCCAAACAATTCTGTATTTCCATTTTTTTCAACCTCTAGTGGTGTATTCAAGCAAAGTTCCTCTCCTATCTTATCCTCACCACCTCATAGGTTGAAAATATTGGAAACCCATGTTCAGGAACTTTACTCAATATCTATGTTTCTAATAAAACATATCATTAAACCCTTTAAAAATATGTATTATTTTTCATTTAAATTTATTAAAAATAACAAATTTATTATTTTACAATTGGGGGCTGTTTCTGCAATTGAATTTGCTCATTATCTATGTTCTGCTTATTCTAATGAAACAGTCCTCTTACCTATCAACAGGAGAAAAAAATTAAGAGAAACAAATAATAAAACTAAATGGTCAAATGGGGCAAATAGGGGGCATGGAGGAGAAAGAGGTCATACAAAGATAGGAATTAATATTTATAAAATATGCCTGCCCCCTATTCTAATTGATATAATAAGAATAACTTTCTCATATATAAATATTATCACTAAAATAAAATATTGGTGCGGAAAGAAAAGAGAGAAATTACATACCACCAATAGGAGAAAATATAGAAAGAATTGGTGGCGAGACGAGAAAATATATACAGATGTATACACAGACAACGGAGAAAAAAGATATAAATATAGAGAAAAGAGAGAGAAAGAGAGAGAAACTATTGGAACGGAAGTCTGGAATTTTTGCCTCCCTCTTCAAAAATTCCAAACCAAAACAAACGTCAACTTATCAGAATATAAATGTTTCCACACAGCACACACACTTTCTCCCACTACATATATTTTCCCATATATTTTCTCATATAATATTTTCCCTATTTTCTCTTTTGCCAATCATAATAGAAGCTATATTATTGCCTCTCTCCAAGACGAAAGAGGTTATAAAACAAAACCTCTTTTCTCGGAACAACCGATACGCTTTAATTTATGGTATCTTATCTGTTTTTTTTCAAACATTAATCATAAAGAGACAACGAATATATGGATGCTGGGAGGGACATTATGTTAAATCCCCTAGGCACACCTCCCAGTCAATCCAAAACTATTCACGTTCAAAATTATCAATCGGTTTTAGAGGTAGATGTTTTGGATAATAAAGAATTAACGGAAAATAATAAATCAGATGAAAAAGATTCAAATATTGGGGAAAAAAAGATAATGGCAAGAAAAACTCCATTGAAAAAAAGAACAAGAAAGGAACAAAAAGCATATTTTGCAAAAGTAAAAGGGCATTACAAAAAAATCCCTTCTGGAATTACTTTTGTAAAACCTCATTATCGGAAGGTGAAACATCCACCTATTGATAAATATAAGACATATATTGTTCCATCAGGCAGTCAGATAACAGTTAGTAGTTCACCTACTGATTTTGTCGAACCTGTTAAGATTGATTTTGAAAAAATTTTTTCTGATAAATATTGGACAAAACCAAAAAAGAAGAAAAAATAGGTTTTTAAATGGTTGAAAAAGCTACTGATAAAATAGAAACTCCTGTACCTCACATCTATTTAGATACAAATGTAATTACTGCATACATAATAGAAGAAGAAAAATGGTTTTCAAGAATAATAAAACTCTTAGAATTTATAAAAAAAGAAAAGTGGTTTTGTTCAACATCCTATTTTTGTATTATGGAACTTTTGGATAATTTAAAAGATAATGAATTTGCAATACAAAAAATAATTACAGAAAAAATGACTTGGAAGGATTTTAGAAGTTCGAGAGGTAATAGAAATTTAACAGAAATTCAAATTAAAAAACAAAAAAATAAACTTTTAGTTGCTCTTATTAAGCCATTACTTGTTGATGTTACACCATTTCGATTAAAAGAAGACGGATGGGATTTCGCTCTTAAAATTTGCTCAGAATCAAATATATTCGCTCCAGATGCCATTCATTTGGCAACAGCTTTAGAAAGTGGGAGTGATTTATTAGTAAGTAAGGATGGATTTTTCGTAAAAGTTTGTCATGATAAATATATTGATTCATGCTTCCCAGATTTAAAAGAAGTTAAGACAACACTTAAAGAACAAAACAAGGGATTTAAAATATAGTTTCATGTGCCTAGGGGTAGGACACATGAAAGATGGAAAAAAAGAAGCAAATCCAATGGTCGCATAAGAACAAGAAATATACTGATAAGCAACTGTTGGAAATGCAGAACAAACACCTAGAAAAATACGGTTTGCCACCTAAAAAAAGAATTGATAGGGAAATCATTTTAAGACTACTCGATGATACACCCCACGCTAGAAAAACACACATTATCTTACAAGAGGAGGTAATGTACCAATGAACGAAATCCTACAAGAGTATAAGGATTTTGTTTGGGGGAGACACAGCAAACTAACTACAAGACTAACATATATAAACCATCCAAAAACAATGCTTCGGTACTTACAGAAACCATTAGACCAGATTACACAGGCAGACATAGACCGATATGTACAATATTGTTACGACACCAAGAAACACAACGGCAACGTGATACGGTTTTACACAATAGCGAAATTCCTAGAATGGTGCGGAAAGAAAGACCTGATAGTGCCGAAACTTGTGCCGAAGGACGCAGGGAAACAGGCACTCAACGAAGAGGAAACAGACAAGTTACTGTCTACTATCGAAGAATTATCACCACTACACCGCCTTGTATTCTACCTTGAATACGACACGATACGCAGACCGAGTGAAATACGCAAACTTAAACTCTCGGACAGGTACGGACACATACTACGATACGACGGTAAAAGAGGGATAAAACAGTGCGTAATGACAGAACGGTTAATGAGAGCATGGGACGACTACCTGAAAGTGCGACCATTTCCACAGACAGAAGAGGACAGCAAACATCTCGTACTTGTCGACATCGGATGCCACAAAGGACGGAGGATAAAATCACCACGACCTTTAACAAGGATAATCAAAGAAGTTTCGATGTATTCAAACATAGAAACACCAAACGGCGAGAAACCGACAAACTACCTAATCAAGCGTACAAGCATCACACGGCAACTGAAAGAATGCCACGACCCGAAGATAATACAGTTACAGGCAGGGCATACAAGCCTCAAGCCGACTATGAAATATAATAGAATCGAAGAGGCAGATATTAAAAATTATTTGACCGTGTGGGAACATAAAGACCAAAAAATAAATGAAAAAAAGACCAGTGAGATAAATAATAACTCTTAAATATACACAAGCTTATTCTCTTCACATTAAATTTTGCGAGGAGGCATGATTATGGCTGAGGAAAATAATAAAGATCCAGAAGAAAAGGAACATGCAAACACTTTTATGGAGAGATTACAACAAGCTTCAAATGAAATCGATTCCATTAAAAGTTCTTTTTCTAAAGGTATGGAAGATTTAGCTAAAATCCAAAATGTTTTGAGTTTGGACGGCGTAAATAAACTTAATAGCATGGTTCAAAATTTTGAAGATCGTCTTTCTGATGCAGAACGTCTGAGGGAAGAAGCAGCAGAAGGAGCCAGAAAATATAGTGAAGAACTAGAGAAAGAAAAAGAAAGACTCGTCAAACTTTGGGACGCATACAAAAATCAGGAAGAAGAGCTATCTACACAAGATAAAAGAACATCAGAATTGGAAGAAAAATTAAGAGAAACCGAGCAATCTAAAAGACATTTTGAAGAAGATTTCACTGCTAGAATAGATACCCTAGCCCAGAAATTAGAAGAGAAAGAACAAGAATTACAACAATTGGGAGAATCCAAACAAAGGATCGAGGAATTTGATGGCATACGAAATCGAATGGAAGAATCAATACAAGATCTGCAGAGCGAAATAAATGCAAAAAATGAAACAATAAATTCACTTGAAGCTCAAGTCGAAGAGTTAAAACCGTTTGAAAAATTTGCAGAGTTTAAAACGAAATTTGAAGAAGTCTCAGAAGAATATGAAAAAGAGAAGGACAGACTAACAAAGTTGTTTAGACTATATGAAGAAACAGAGAGCGAAAATAAAAGGTTGAAAGAAGAAGCAAAAGGGTGGCAGGATTGGTTTGATTCTAACGAAGAACTCTTCTCAAAATTATTCAGTTCTGTAGATCATTTACGTAAAACAAAAACAAGTCAAATCCCTGAAAGTAAACCAGTAGAACCAACAGAACCTCCAAAAAAGTCAGAACAAAAAGAGGTTAAAAAGAAACCCAAGAGGAGAATACGGTTTAAAAAATAAACCGCCTCTTTTCATTCTATTTTTATTTTGCTTTCTCCGTTTTCTTCTTCCAAGACAGTAATTATATTTTCCATATCGTTTTTAACATCATCAACATGAGTAATTAAAAATATTTGTCTGAATTTAGATGATAAACCATTAAGTGCTTTCATAATGTTCTGACGTCTGAACAAATCCTGAGAACCAAATATCTCATCAAGAATAATGAAATTAAAAACACCACTAGCACGATCAGTGATAACCTCAGAAATAGCTAAACGCAGACAAAGATTAGCTAAGTCCTCCTCACCACCGGAGAAACGCTCAATTCCATAAGCATTACCATTGTCATAAACCAAAAGATTGTAATTCTCGTCAAGCTCAAGTTCTCTATATTTACCATCTGTAAGACGTTCAAAGAAATCAGAGGAATATGAAGATAAAGTAGGCCGAATTCTTGAAATCAAATATGTTCTAAAAGAAACCATAACCTCACCAAGCATACCTAAATAGTGAACAACCTTTTTCTCATCCTTGATCTGTTTTTTAAACTCATCGAGTTGAGAAATTTTTCCTTTCAAGTTTTTAATCTCCTGTGATAAAAGCTTTTTCTCACCTTCTTTTTTCTCAAGATCCAAGTTTAACCCAGCTAAAAGATCCTTTTTTTCACCAAAAACATCAAGTGAAGACTGATATTTTTTATAAAATTCGTCAACCTGTTTTTTAACAGTTTCAAATTCTTTAATAACAAAAGCTACAACACCTATCTTTTTAAGCTCTTTATTCCTGCTTTCCATCTCAGACTTTTCACGTTTTAATTCAGCTGAAACGTTTTCTATTGTGGTATTAATCTTTTCTTTTTCTCTCAACTGAGTTAGAAGATAACCCCTCTTTTTCAGACGAGCCTGCTGTTCCCTTGAAAACTTATCTTTTTCTTCTTGCTCTTTTTTGACATCTTTTAAAAACGACTCTATCTCTTTTTCTTTTTTACACTGGTCTTTATCAAAGTTTTTCAAAAGTTTATCATGCTGCTCCCCAAGTAACCTATTGCAAGTAGGGCACCTAGCATTAGGGCCAAGTTGTTCAATATTTTTCTTCTTTGACTCAATATCAGCAATATCTTTTTTAAATCTTACAGCCAGTGTCTTTTTCTGCTCAATTTTTTTAACTATTTTTTCTACCTGAATATCTATGTCAGTTAGACGTTTTTCAGTAGATTTAATGTTATCTTCTAAATTCCTAAAGCTATCAAATTTTTTCTTTTCTTCTCTAATAATTTTTTGTCTTTCAACAATTTTTTCTTTTAGATTTTTGATTTCCTCTCGCAGTTTCTTTTTGTTTTCAAAAAGAATTTTCTTCTCAGCTAGTTTTTCTTTACGCTCATTTATTTTCTCGTATTCTTTTTTACTATCAAGATAGTTCTTTTCCAAGGTTTTTAATTCTTTTTTAACCGCTAGGATATTTTCTTTAGACTGTTTTATAATTCGATCAATTTCTTCTTTTTGTTTTTCAGAATTTTTGATTTCATCTTTGTAAATATCAATTTTTTCTTTTCCACTCCCATCAACAAGATCTTGACTTAATCTTTCTATTAATATGTCCTTGTCTTTCTTATCAGATTTTATTTCTTTAATGGTATCATCAAGTGAGGCTATTCCAAGCATTTTTAGAATTAATGGTCTTCTCTCGCTTGCAATCATAGAAGAGAGAGCATTAAGCTCTTTTTGTTTAGCATATATTGAAGTAAAAAAAGATTTGAAATCCATCCCAAGTTTCTTTTGGATATATTTACTAACAACTTCAGCACCGGTTGCAGCAATATTTCCATTAACAGTTGCAGTTGCAGAAGCAATCAAATTTTTTCCAGACATCTCACGAACAATTCTATAGCTATTATCTTCAAAGACAAACTCTAATTCTACTCTACAAGGATCTGAATGTGTTGCACCATTATATTTTATTTCATCAGCTGAAGTTCTAGCAGCTACAGGACCATAAAGTACCCATGCAATTGCTTCAAAAATAGTTGATTTTCCGGCCCCGTTTAATCCAACTACGCCTGTTACACCATCTGGAAATTCAACTGCTGCATTTTTGAATTTTCTAAAATTTTTTAGCACTAAAGATTTGATTATCATTTACCCTCGTCTCTAGCCTCTATTTTTTCAATATAACTTATACCTAGCTCTAGGATTGTTTCTTTTTCTTTCAAATCTTGACTTTCAAGAAATTGTTTAAACTCACTTGTTAAAGCATCTATTTTAGATGTTATGCTAGGCTTTGATTCTCCATCTTTGACTACGTTTGCCTTTAATTCATAATGAATTGCTTCACCGCTCAACTTTCTAATTTCATCAAAATCAAGTCCTCTATAAATATGGGTAGGTATATCATCTAGTGTTATTCGAAATGTCTTCTCTCTTGGTTCTATCTCCCTAACGGTTTCTTTGATTTTTTTCATTACCTCATCTAATTTAAGATTTGAACATTTGATTGGTTTTGGATCAATCATTGGTCTGTTTTCTAGCTCAATAAAATTATGTTTCAGTTTTCCATTGGATGCCTCTAGCTTCATGAATCCTTTTTTATCGGGCGCATCTGTGAAGGTAAAATGCTCAGTAGAACCAGAATAAAACGCGTTACTTGTTAGTTTAGTAGCTCTATGATAATGTCCAAGAGCGATATAGTCAAAATCCTTGCCAAGAATTTTTGTTGGAATAATCAACTCGTTAAATTCATTCATAGAAAATTCTTTTATTCCAGTTACAGCACCATGCGATACAAAAATATTGTAATCCGCAGCGGAGTTAGGTTTAAGTTTTTTTAATTCTTCGTTAAACTGAGTTTTTAATTCACATTGAGGAATTGCATGAACTGTTATTTTTTTGTTATTTATCTTAAACGACAGAGTTTCATATTTTGCATGATAAACCGGATAAACATGGTCAATATGGTCAAAAATGCTGAAGATGTGTCCTGTTTCTTTGAGTTTTGGATGTTCGTGATTACCAGCAATTACCACGAAAGGAATACCTGATTCCGAAATGCGAATCAATTGATCTATTGCAAAAGTTATTGCCCTGTTATTAGGCCTTACTGAATCAAAAAGATCACCGGCGTGAATAATCAAATCAGGTTTTGATTTAATCGCATAATCAACAAATTGTTTGAATGCATTATATGCATCTATTTCACGTTGATTTATTCCATCTTCTGTTACCTTACGATAGGCAGAGTAGCCAAGGTGTGTATCAGCAACATGTAAAATCTTCATATTATCTTCTTTTTCTTGCAAGTTTTAAAGAAGCAACATCACAAACAAGAGTCAAAGCATCTAGAGTTGGTGCAATAGGCGGCGCATATGCCGTTTCCAATTTTTTAAAATCTTCAACATTTGTTTCATTAAGGATGGCACAGGCAAAGGTGTTAATTCGTTGTGCTGCATTACTTCCAACTGCCTGAGCAGACACTATTTTACCTGTTTCTTCATGAACACCTACTTTCATTAATATGGGTTTCCCACCCGGAAAATATTCTGGGAGTGAAGAACCCTTGAATTTGCTGTATAAAACCGGAATGTTTTGAAAAGCATTTTTTACTGGACCAACTGCGGCTATCTCTATTCCAAAAAACTCTGAAGTGCGTGTCAGCAAAACTCCTTTGGGGAGATTGTATTTGCCACTGGTTGCATTTAAGCCGGCTGTAATTGCTTGCCTTACCACGATACTTCCCAGCCCGATACAGACAGATTCTTTTTTGACAAAATCTTTGTATTCTGTGCAATCACCGACAGCATAAACGTTTTTCACAGACGATTCAGATTTTTCATTGACAATTATTCCGCCAGTTTTTCCGATTTTACATCCTATGCTTTTTGCTAACGTGACGTCTGGCTTTGTTCCTGTAGCAATCACAAGAATGCCTGTCTCCACTTTTTTTTCCTCGTTGGTCTTGTTATCCTTAATGAAAACTTGGTTTATTTTTCCATCTTTTTCTTCTAATTTCGTTGCAATATGATTTGTGTATAGTTTAATTTTCTCATGTAATTTCTTAAGAACTGGTTCACACATATCATTATCTATAGTATTTTCCAATATGTTTTGGAGAGCCTCTACTATCGTAACATCCAATCCTTTTTTATAGAAAGAATCTGCCACCTCGAGGCCAATTAACCCTGCTCCAACTATCGTTGCTTTTTTCCCCTTTTTTATAACTGAAGAAATCTGTTTTCCATCATCAATTGTTCTTAGAACATGAACCCCTTTTATTAACGCACCATTCTTCTGAATATGTTGTATTGGGGGAATAAATGGTTTTGCGCCTGTTGCAAGTATCAAGCTATCAAATTCTTTTTTGATTTGCTCATTTCCTTTTTTAGCAGAGATAGTCTGATTTTTTATATCAATTTCATCAACAGTCGTCTCCAAAAAAAGGTCTATGCGATTTTTTTTAAACCAATCTTCTGAAAATTCAATTAAATCTTTAAACTCTGGAATTTCACCAGATATTGCATAAGGTAGTCCACATTTAGAATATTGCGGATATTTACTCTGTTCAAATATTGTTATTGCAGCTTTTTTATCTGTCTTTCTTGCAAATTGTGCAGCAGTCCCACCACCAGCACCACATCCAATAATAACGATTTTCTTATCACCAGTCACTGAAAACCCCTTTCTGACTAATGGTCATGTTTTTTTAATGTTTTTGATATAGAAAATTCTTATCTTTTTTTAATTCCTTATCTTCTGTGATATTTGCTTCTTATTTTATTTTTAACCAAACATTTAAATTAAATTAACATATAACTTCTAACTAGATATTTTTCCGGGGAAACAAAAAGGATGAAAATGAGTATAGTTGAGAAAGGAATAGCTTTAGGAATAATAATCTTGTTTGTAGGGGCTAGTGTTGTATCATCAACTGGGTCATTGGAAGAATTATGTAGGGCAACCATGGATAGTCCTATTTTGTATATGGGTGGTAGTGGTCCAGGGAACTACAGGAGTATTCAGAATGCAATAGGCAATGCTTCTTATGCTGACGATTTTGATGAAAAAATTGAAAACTTAATGAAGCAGGGGCATATGCCTTCATTGGTTGCTTGTATCGTCAAAAATAATACGGTGGTATGGTCCAAAGGTTATGGATTTTATGACTATTATGAGAAAAAAAATGCTACAGTAGACATCATTTATCCTGTTGCATCGATTTCTAAATCTATCACGGCAACGGCAATCATGCAACTCAATGAAACAGGATTGATTGGACTTGATGATAATGTAAGTGAATATTTACCCTTTGATCTAAAAAATCCGAAATATCCCGGAGTAAATATTACATTTCGCATGTTGCTTGCACATCAATCGAGTCTGGCTGATACGATTATTAGGTTCACGATTTATTTTTCTTTTCTTCAAGTACCATGTGATCAATTAGGCGATTATCTCCTCCCCGGTGGAGCATTTTATCAACCAAGAGTTTGGAATGATTATCCTCCAGGAGAAAACGTAACCTATTCTACAGTCGGATTCGAGATTTTAGGTTATCTAGTGGAGCAAATCACGCAACAATCATTTGTAGACTATTGTCAAGAGCATATATTCGAACCATTACAAATGAAGAATACCAGTTTTTTCTTTTCTAATTTTAACAAAGACAAGCTCGCTTGTCTTTACTTCTGGGTTGGGGGAATATACTTTAAATTACCGCGAATTCAGACTCGATCATATGCGGGAGGGGGATTAAAAACCACCATATCGGACTTATCGCATTATCTGATTATGCATACTGGTAGTGGCGTCTATGGTGGCGTTCGGATTCTTAGAGAAGAATCTGTGGAAGAGATGCATCGTTTTCAATATCCCGGTTGTTATGATGAGGGTTTTCTTCATGGGTTAGGTTGGTATTTGAAAAATTTTTCTGATGGTGAAACATATGGTGGTCATGGTGGGAATCATCAAGGTGCTCGCGCTGTAATGAGAATGCGATATTCTGATAGAGTTGGTGTTGCTTACTTTTGGAATCAAAACTCGTTTTTCCTAATGCATTTAAAATTAATTCGTGAAGAAGAAGAGGACGCTAGAATGGAGATAGAGAAAGCGTTATTTGAGAAAGCCGATGAACCAGCCCTCGCCTCAATCGCAGTATTTCAAAATTCATAATTTTATTAAGAGATTGGCAACTGATCTAGGTTTCAGTAGACGTAGTGAACTTGTTTTTAGAATGGAGGAATAAATCTACATTTTATAAATTACTAAGTTTATATTTTTGAATATTCCATCGATAGATTTGATTCATCTCCAGTTCATATTTATGTTTGTAACAAATAAGAAAAAGCAATATATCTAAAAGAAAACGAAAACCTTTCAATTTAAACCCCGTATCAAAATACTTTTGTCCTTGCCACCAATTTATTTTTCTAAACAATCTCTGTATTTGTTTTTTTGTAACAAATCGTGTTCTATCAACTGGTGGCATTCCTCTGTCATCAAGAAGCGCATTTTCTTCTATCATCTGTTCTTTTTTGCACATATCCCTAATTATAGTACCCGGAAATGGATACAACCGTGAAAAGAAAACCTGATCTCCACCTGATTGTTTTGCCAAATTAAAACTTTCTTTCATCATATCAATGGTCTCATATGGAGCGCCAATGATAAAATCTAATCGTAGTTCCAGATCATACTTCTTAATTATTCTAAACGCATTAACAAGATGCTCATTAGTCATTTTACGATTGTACACGCTATTTCTAATGTAGTCATTTCCAGATTCTACCCCCATTCTCACTTCATAACATCCTGCATCCTTCATCGTTTTAATGATATCATCAGTCACCAGGTTTGCTCGAACATTAGCAGTCCATTTGATATTTCTATGGAATCCCTTTTTCTTAAACTTCTTACAAAATTCATTAATAAAATTCTTATAGAGAATAAATGTATCGTCAAAGAAATAGAGATATTTAAAACCGTTATTATAAAATTGTTTAACTCTTAGTTCGATTTCTTCGATAACGCTATCAACAGTTCTAAATCTTACATATTTCCCTTCAAGTTTTTTCTTTAAGGCATGATTGCCACAAAAAGTACAATTATAAGGACAACCCCTGGACGCCATTATTGGGAGATGATTATGGTTCAGTGTAAAATATTTAGTAAGTTCAAAATCTTTGAAATCAGAAAAGGGAAGATCATCCAAATTTTCAATTAATCTGCGATTTTTATTCTTAATGATTTTTCCGTTTTGCTTATACCAAATTCCCTTAATATTTTTGCAGTCTAAAGATCTGTCTAAAAGTTCTTTTAAAACAAATTCTCCTTCGCCAGTACAAACAATATCTACTTCATCATTTTCAATAACCCCTTGAGGAGACAAAATAACATGAACCCCTCCAAATATTATTTTAATGTTAAAGTTTGTTTTAATGTATCGTGCAATCTCTAGCGCATCTGGAAAATTAAAGCTTAAAACTGTAAAACCAATTAGATCTGGTTTTTCTTCATTAATTTGAAATGTTAAATAATTTTTCCAATCTTTCTTATGAAATACGAAATCAATAATTTTAGCATCATGACTTGTCTTTTCGTTGATAAAACCCTTAAGACATGCAACTGAAACAGAAGGCATGACATCAAATGATTTAATATTTGGTACGATAAGTAGAGCTTTCATTTGCTCCCCCAAATTTCAATATTAGAGTATATATTTTATTTATAAAACTGTTTTTACTGAAAATAGAATGGCAAAAATGAAAGGAAAAAAGGCATAGGATCATCTTTCGCAAAGATGGCATATTCCTTTTCTCCCCTGTACGATTTAATCCATTCAAATATAGATAAATCTCTTTTTAAGATACTTTTCATAGATGACCTAATATCCTCTGTCATATTCAGCCATTTGACATTCTCCCTAGCTGAAATTGGTTTTTCAAATTTCTTTCCAATTGCATCCAAATATGCAATATAAGGAAGATTTGCACTACATCTTGCGGGAAGGCTGATCTGCATCCAACAACGTGGGTTGATTTCTATCAATTTAAATCTGTTATCTCTTGGATCTTTCTTAATCTCAGCATCTACAATACCAAAGTACTTAATTTTCTTGATCAATTGATTTATGGTATCTTCTAGCATAGATATTTTTACACTTTCTATAAAACATCCGTTACCTTTGGCGAAGGGCCACTCTCTAATACGCCTATACATAAAAACACCATTTGGATTGAAGCTTCCATCGTAGTAAGCATTAAATCCATGCATGTTTTTTGCACTGCCCGGTATGATTTCCTGAATCATGACATTATGTTTCTTAGAATGGGCTCTTTCGCATAACTGAATAAGTTGCTTACTGTTTTGAGCAAAAAACAGTTTAGTTTTAAAATCAACTACAAACAAAGCAGAGTAAGACGGCTTGATAATACATGGATACGTAATCTTTGTACTAATTGACTTTAAATCAGATTTGTCTTTTGGAAAATAGGTTTTTGGATGATCAATATTAAGTTTTTTAAGAAGTTTATAGAAAAGTTGCTTATTTAGAAGTTTACTTGTGACATCCAAGTCCGCCATAGGAAATAGATAGAATTTTTCGAGCATACTTTTGTTTTTTAATAACGATATAGCCTCAATATCTCCTATTGGAAAAAGTACTCCTTTATGATTCAATCTTTCTCCAAAGCGCAAGAGGAAATCTACATAATCTTTTTCATTATATCTGGGATTTGGACAATTTATTCCAACGCAATACTTTGATGAAAAACCAAATTGTTTTTGGGTAGAATCTAACCATATTACTGGAACACCACAACGTCCAAGACACCTAATGACACCTAGACCAGTTGTTATATATTTTCCTAGAACAAATGCTATCGGCTTATCTGATTGTTTGATTAGATTATCAAGGTCTTTAGATTTTGTCAGTATTATCACCATCTATAACGAACTATACGTTTAAGTCAGCATAATTAAAGAGTTTATCCATTATAAAGATTTCAAAAATAGCAGGGATTGAAAACTTTTCAATAAAGACATAAATTACCCCTATGACGCATTTTCTTTCTTTTTCCAGAAAAACAGATATTTTGGACATAACAACATTGATATTGAAAATTTTATCGTTTTGTACAAAATTTCTGTAAAAGTTTTTTTATACTCTATCTTGGCTGTGAATATTGTAGTACTTTGGAAAGAATCAACGGGGGACAACTATTCGATTAATAAGATTGGGTTTTTGTTTTGATTACAAACAAAAACTTCCTTCCTCTCGTAATCCTTTCCTTAAACCCCAATGTTATGTTTAGCTGAAAATCTTCGCCTTCTTTCCAAAGTCCTCCGTTCCTCAAAGATATTAAAAAAGAAAGAGAGGGGATAAGGAGTTTTAGTCAATAATGTGCAATTGAAATCAGTATAAAAACAAGTAGAAATAACCCTCTAACGCATTTTCTTTTAAACTCACATATGATTATAGAAAAAGATAAGGTGAAATGATTGGAAGAAAAAACAAAACATATGGACTCAGGAATTGCATCTTTAATTTTAGGGATAATGGGTATAGCTTCTCTTTTTATACTTGGTTGGTTTATCGGTTTACCTCTGGGGTTATTGTCGTTTATTCTCGGTCGTAAGGCAAAAAAGCGTGGCGAAAAATATGGGACTTATGGAATGATCCTCGGTGCTATAATAATAATATTGTTTTTGATAATGATGATGTTGGCTGTCTTTGTTGTATGGTTTTGGCAATAATGTGTTAAATAAAGCTCTCTAACGTATTTTCTTTCTTTTTTGGTATAATACATTAATCTACTCAAAAGTGCGTTAAAACTCATATATGAGTATATTTTAACATTGATGTACAATTTTACAAAAAGGTTAATTTTATTAAGCAAAAGGATTATAATACCCATTAAAAGGGGTCATTTCTTTTGGAAAGAGATTATCCATACCTTTCCTCCCCAAATTTGACCCCTTTCACAATATCCCTTTAGTGAGTAGAATTGGTGTTGCAGATATATTTATATAGCAAAATATAAATAATCGTTAAGTACATTATTATGTGTAAGACATGAAAAAAACATTCTGTGTATATTGTAATAAACAAGTTTTTGCATCCCGCTCTAGTAAATCTAGATCTTCTACGATAATTAAAAGCTATGATCTTAGCTTTTGTTCTCTCTCATGTCGTTCCAAATATTATGATGAACGATCTAATGCAAAAAAATAAAGATAATAATTAATTCTTGTTGTAGATAATTTGGCAATATGGAATATGCCCCTTTTATATTATAGAGTGGTTGTTGTTATGAAATTATAGGCCAGGGGGGCAACATGGCTAACTGTAAGAAATGTGGTTTGAAATTAAATTTTTCAAATAATTTTGGAGGTTTCTGCTTAGGATCATAGGTTTTCGATGCAAAGATTTAGGGGTAACGTGCATATTGTAGGGAAGTAAAGATTTTTAACTAAGGAGATGTTGTATATTTGCGATTTTGGAGGAGGCAAAGTTATGACAAAAGAAACTTGTGAGAATTGTAACTATTGCAAAAAAGATATAGATAAAAGTCGCACACAAAGTACGTCTATTTTTAATTGTGTAAGATTCCCATGGTTTGATCAAGATGTAGGCCTTGATGAATTTCCATATGTCCAACATAATGACTGGTGTGTAGAATGGAAATCAAAGGAATAAGGTTATAATTTTGGAGGAGGAAAAATGAGTGAAAACAAAATAACAATACCATATGAAATAAAAGGAATAAGACCATGCCCTAAAAAGAAGGGCTATGTAGAAGTAACGATGGTCCCAGTTGATAAACTAGAATACGACAAGGATGATAAAGATGAAATGCCGGTTAAAATAATGGGAACTGGACCAAACGGTTCCCCATTTCCGCCTGAATTCCAAAAACAGTTATCTGTTATGCTTAAGAGTGCAATACCTTCTTTTAGCCGAAAGGATGATTCAGACCCAAGGCGTTTTTTGCATGTAGAATCAGAGATAGATTTTCTTACAAGAGGGTGGAAATATGGAGATATAATAGATATCACCCTAACGAAAGTAAAAGCGGCAGAAGATGTGCAACCAGGTAATATATGAATAACCATCTTGTAATACTCGGAATAGCTGTCCTGTTATATGTTCATGGCTACGGTGATAACAATCGAAGCGATGGTGCAATATTTTAAAAATTGAGAAACATTAACACGATATGAGGATTAGGTTTATATATTAAAAGTAATCGTGTTACATACTAACGTGATTGTGTTCACAAAAACGTTAAATTATCTCATTTTTTTCATGTAAATAATAAAAACAATTACTGTTGCAAACACAATTACAATAAAACCTATCTCTGATGGAATTTCAATTCCTTCATTTTCTTCTCGAGATATATTTTCTGAGAACGATTTCCCTTTCAACAGCATATCGGTAGCACGAAATGCATTTTTAATAAGTTGAAAACCTGAACTATAGTCACCTTGTTCAATTAGTTTCTTTCCATTATTATAGTCTTCATATGATGTTGATATGTTTTTTCCAATTGTTTGTGCTGCATTAATTCTTGATTCACAAATATTGAGTGCAATATCTGTGATTTTGCCGGTAATTCTTGATTCTGATATATCTCTAAGTGAATCAATTGCACTGGCCATCAAATCCAATGAAACAGAATAATTTTCTCCCCAGATATTGCCTATTATTTCAATAATTTCTTGTTTATTATTGGAACTTTTACTCACTTCTAACCATATTTGCTCAGTTAGCCATGCCTGTTCTTGTATACTTGTATCTACAATAGTTAAAAATTCAGATACATCTGAGCCATTTTCTATCAGCGTATTTGCCATCTTTTCATGCTCCATAGTTTCATTTAAAAAGACGTCTTCCACTCTAATAAATACAGGAGTTAACGTATCATGTCCGTAAAGATCTAATAATTCAATAGATATTTCTGCTGCTTGCCCAGTTTTATAAGGTTCATAAATATCTGAATTGGATATGTGAACTGGCACGTAAATTGAAGAACATGCACGGTTTGCAGAAAACCAGCCACCACTCAAAACGTTATAATTTTTCTTTGGAATCTTGTATATCATTGCTGATTCATATGTGGCTAAATCTTCACACATTGGCCGTAAACCTTCAAGATCTTCGCGATGAAGACGAGACCAGTTTATCATATCTTTTAAAGTTATATCTCCATATCTTGATTCAATGTGTTGTAACATTTTGTCTTCCCATGCTTTAAAAACATAACTTACAGAAATCTTTGCTTTTTTACCGTCAATGTCTAATAATTTTACGCTGTAATCTCCAACAGTTTTTCTTTCTCCAAGCTGTATTTTGATCCCACCACCCGTCATTTTAATCATTTTATTAAGGAGATTAAAAAATGGAACATGTTGTCTAGCAACTATCCAATCTTCACCAATACCAACAATTTTAACACCATATAACGAATTTAATCGTAACGTTCTCCATTTTCTAACATAACTTTCTTTTTCCATATCAAAAGAAGCAGCAATTGGAAGTTTTTTATGACGTTGAGTTTTCCACAGTTCTTTTGGATAATTACTCATTACTACAATATCGTTTATTTCTTTAACATTGTAATGAAATGCATCTGCTTCTATCACAAATGCTTTTTTTGGACCTACGATAAAAAGATTTTCAGAAACTCCTGATGCATGCAGTTGATCTACACAATCCTTAGTCATTAACAAAACTGCTTCGTCTTCATCATCTGCTTTTTCACAAGCGTATCGTATCCAGTCAAAGTCATCCCAGGCGTTCCTTGTCGGATTCTTCCAATTCGAACCTGTATCAGCATCACCATAAGATATGCCCGCATCACTAAGAGACATCCCTGCTTTTACAATATTTGGAATAGTATCTCCTTTTGTAGCGACACCTATGAATTTATGCTTTGTTTTAAACTCCATTGGTTTTCCAGTCCATGGATGATTATATGTGTATTCATATCCCTCAGGAACTATACAGAGAACTTGCAGCCCTGGCCTACTCGGATCTCTTACCTTTAATAGCAGATTATAATCTCCGTCTGTTGCATCGCCAACTGCTATAATATCCTTACAACTTTTTACACTTAGAGATACAATGACATTTGATAGAAGAAATGTAATGAAAATAACATAGATTATCTTATTGTGTTTTGACATGCAACAGCATATAATATATTCTAAAATATATAAATATGTTCTTGTTGCTAAAAAATTATTTATTAAAAAGCTTATTTTACTTCTTTTTTCTGTTTTTTCGAATTGGTTTTTTCCTTTTTTTCTTTTGCAGATTTCAATTCTTTTTTAGATTTATCTTCTTTCCTTTTGGCAGGTTTTTTTGTATTTTTCTCTTTTTTTACTTCAGGTTCCTTTTTGGGTTTATCTTCTTTCTTTGTTGCTGGTTTTTTGGTTTTCTTTTCTTCTTTCGCTTTAGGTTCTTTTTTAGGTTTTTCTTTTTTCTCTTTTTTATCAGTTTCTTTAGGTTCTTCAGCTTCTTTTTCCTTTGGAGGTTTTTTCTCTTCAACTTCTATTGATGGTGATCTTTTTATTTCCGTCTTATATATTTCAACTCTTTTTACTGGATAGAATTTTTTACAATTTTTATATATCTCGCTACCTATTTTTCCATCTAAGATGTCTATAAGAAACTCGTTGAGCGTTTTTGTTTTTCCTTCTTTTGTAATAGTTTCTTTCATGACACCCCGGATTAGCTTTTTTTGAGAATTCTGTATACGTTTCTCGGTAATGGCAAAAGGTTTGACTCTAAGATATGCGCCATCTCTCGTTTCAACATCATATACGCCATCAACACGCGATTTTCTTCTTCGTATCATTCTCCTCAAATAATCAGATGTAAGAGTGTGCCCATTAAACTGTGTGTGGGCATTTCCATCTTGAATCTTTTCAATTTTGAAAAATAATTTAATATGAGCTTTTCTAAAATCGTTTGTTATATCTTGGAGAGATACCTCAGTAACTCTACCAATCAAATTGTCTGGTTTGTCTGATAAAGTTTCAGATATAGGAGCATTATCAAATAAAGTTGGTGCCAGTATTTGATACCAATTTTTCGCTCGCCATTTATCCTTGACTTTCCTTGCTGCAGTTCTTGCACGTGCTTTTGCCATACATATCACTTAAATTTTTAATTCGTTTTATTAATAGATTTTTCTGAGTAATGGAGTTCCTATACTTAAAATATACTGGCGATACAGTAATTCTGAAAGTATATATCAAAATCAGTAATATTTTAAAATGCGTCGACAATTTTTACATTTCTTTTTTGAGCCAACGTAAAAATTTCTTTTCTTAATGTATTGTGATACTCCTTGTTTTCAAATATATTTTTTGAAAAAGCTTTATACATTTCCTGATTATGAAAAATGTTTTTTTTGATACTATTCCAAACACCTGGTTTAAGATTCAAGGAGTCAATCCATATCTTTGAAGCACCATATGTGATAAAAGTATCAATTATTTCAGGAATTTCGTCCGTTGAAATTGAAGGATATATTGGACCAAAGAAAACGCTGGTTTGTATTCCTGCATCGGCATATTTTCTTAAAACATCCAGCCTTTTTTCAACAGATGATGTGTATGGTTCGAGCAATTTTCTTTCATTATCATTAAGCGTAGTAATACTCATTATCACTTCAGCATTAGAAAACTTTGATACTATATTGATATCTCTTACTACTAGGGAAGATTTAGTCTGAATACTAATTGGAAAATCATATTTCAGAAGTTGCTCCAAACAGTACAGTGTAAGTTTATACTTCTTCTCAATTGGTTGATATGGGTCTGTGACAGTAGAGATTCCAACAACACCTCGCTCCTTGTTTTTAATCTCTTTTGAAAGAACCAAAGGAATATTTGCTTTCACATCGATAAAATTTCCCCAATTTTCTCTTTTTATCTTCAATACATTTGGTGCATAACAGTAGGCACAATTATGCTCGCAACCTCTGTAGGGGTTCAGAGAGTAATCTAGTCCAGGTAACATAGAAGGAGATAAAGCTGTTTTACAATTAATCTGTCTAATTTTCATATAATCACAGATAATCTTCGAGTCTTTTCTGATACAGTTGATTTTTGAGAACTGCACTATTCTTTATCCATCTCTGAAGAGGAATATCCATAATTTTTGGAACATGCAACAAAACTTCATTTAATGTGTCAAACTTCCTATATTCTTGTCTTAAAGCATTTCTCACACTTTCTCTCACATTCCATACTCCTATTGGCATGATATAGCCAGGATGAGCTTCTCTCATGATCACTATTCCAGCCTGACGTCTCTCTTTATTGAGCAATTCATTCACTGCAAGTCGGGCTGCATAGTAGCAACCCCCAATCTCAGCATAGGTTGTTCTCCCGTCATAAAACTCGTAGCTATTAAAGATCGAAATAGTTTTACCATAAGGGTTCCAGGTTGTATTTGGATACCAAGCCTCAATAAGTTCATACTGCCATTCAGTTGGTGTCATTAGTACTATCCAGCGATTATCAAACTGGTTGAGATAATACATTCTAAATTCGTTGATGTACGGATATGTCTTTGTTTTTTTCATTAACTCCTTACCAATGAGTGAGTCAACTGCGGTAATGCTCCATCGTGTTGGGACAAACTTTCTATACTTATTAACACCAAAAGCCCCAACGCTAAATGCACGTTGAATCTTAGAAACCCTAACACCACTTTTGTAAATATCCAAAATTGCATCTTTTGATTTGAGGTCTGTATCATAAAACGCTTTCTCAATATGCTGGTCATACTTTGGATTTGTAATATCAAGCTTTTTTAACGGTGCTGAGGGACCGTGGGGTTGTATTTCATCATAAAACGCAATTCTGCCATATGGTTTTTTTTCAAATAATGCATCAGCGAAAACAGAGTTTTTCGAGAGTGCAAGCTCTCTTGTATATTCAACAACTCTGTGAGGATTTTCAACATCAGAAACATCCACCATAAATTTCCCTCTCACAAGCTGTGAGCGAAAATCAACGATGTCATCGATGCTTTTATCTAACCAAAGTTCTGGTGTGTCAATTATGGAAGTATCTCCCATAACTGGAGGTATCATGGGACCCACCAATACCTTAGGATAGCCCATTCTTCCTACAAAAACACTTGGGGGTGATGCACCTCCAAGTCTCAACGTACTGACCAACGGTTTTGTCTTTATTTTTGAATGATATCGTACAATAACTGGACATCTTGATTTACCACATAAAAACTTAGTGCCTCTGCACAATGCACATATGCTTGTTGAGTTTTTTCTCTCAACAGGTAAGAGTTTTTTTTGAATATCTTGCACCGTTTTTCCCCATCTTAATCTTTGTTTTTTATATTTTATGTAGGAGGATTGAAAGTATACTTTTTAATCTAATCAACTTTCTTTTTTAACGTATTGATCCATGCTGGTAACCCTTCAATCGTACGGATCATAGATCTTTTTGCAAATATCTTTCTGTATTTTGTATTACACGTTACTCGACTTTCTAGATTTTTCTTTATCATGGTACAGAGGTACCCACCTTTCCTATCCCAATCTGTAAGTAGTATAATGCTTTTGTATTTCTGAGCTATCATATCACAAAAATTGGAAATTGACATTCCAACATTGAAACGAATTATCTTTCCAGTTACATCTAATTTTCGCAATGCTTCTCTGTCTTTTTCTCCCTCTACAAGTATTGGTACTGTTTTGTTATCTTCTCTCAGTTCCTGGAGAGCCTTTTCTAACTCTTCCAATGATTTCTCATACTCCACGTAACGACCCCTTTATTTTCTTAAACACGTCTTCTATTTGTATATTTTTAATTGCAACTATCATTTTCCCTGTTTTTTTGCCCATGTATAATACATACCTCTTTTAGTGAAATATTGAAATACATTGCAATTTGATCTATCACTTCGCTATTTGCTTTATTTTCTTTTGCTCCGGCTTTTACTTTTATTTCAATAGAGTTGCGCCATGTATTATAGCCAGCTGGAAAAACAGATTGAGAAGAACCTGGTATCACATGTAATTGTAATCGTACTTCATTGTTTGACAGGCTTACTGCATTTTCCCAATCTCTCATAGTATCTCTAAAAAAGAAGTTAGGACTCGCTCAGTTTTAGAATCGCCTCGGCGATATCACCATTTGTCTCCTCAAGAGCTTTTCGCGCTTCTCCCTCTGATTTTCCTGTTTGATCTACTACTAGTTTAATGTCATCTTTAAGAGTGTCCTCGGTTCTATCCCTGATTACAGGTTTCCCTGAAATTTGAAAGGTTTTTTGCCCTTGCGCATCCATAATTGTTACTTCAGCATCGTCAAAAACGTATTCTTTTGAATCGGTTTGAATGATTACTTTTTCAACATTATCAATATTTTTTATGTTGATTCCAAGTCTCCGCATCATTTGATTCATTTGCCGTTGATTCATCTTTCCAGGCATTCCAGGTATCATATATATCTACCTTCTACAATTCCGAAGCATATATAGAAATTATTAAGGTGCCGAGTAATAAATATCTGAACACCCTTTAACACCACATATCTACTTCTTGTTGTATATACATTTTATGTTATTTGTAGTTTATCCGAAATGTTATGTTTTCTTTAGGGTGTTGAAAAATAGAAAAAACATTGTGATTCCATGACGAATAATGTCATAGAGTCATGGAATCATTGATGTATTCGTATGAACTGGGTAGAAAATCTGTATTCTTTTTGTCGGTGTTTTCTGGTTCTTATATAGAATCGATAGAAGGTAGTTTGGAAAACACCGAGATGCCTTTTTGAATTAGAATGTTGTTTTTATGTGTAGAGTCGTTTGAATGTTTTGATGCTGCGTGGTGAATGGCCAAGGTGTTGGTTAAAGTACCCGATAA